>JAVBKB010000160.1:0-18664 GCA_031554275.1 Caryophanales bacterium
ATATTAGCATTCACTCTTAATCTTCGATGTCTTGTAAACTCCATTTTCATTTCTCCTTGTTAGGTGTTTTATTTGAATTTTCATAAATGGCTTTCATAATCCCTTTAGATGTAAATATTTCCGGACTAATATCGACAGTTAAGTGATAGAATTGAATTCTTTCTGATGTCACAGGTCCGATTGAAATTATCATACTATTCTGCAAATAGGAAGACAATCCGTACTCCAAGATAATTTTCATAAATCGATCCACAGCCGATGGACTTGTGAAGATGAGATAATCGACTGGTTGTTTTGAAATAATTTCTTTCAATTTCTCTGCTGCATCTTCTGGAACTTTATTCTCATATACAATCGCTTCTTGAACCTGATGCCCTTTGGACGCCAATCCTGTTGCAATCAAGCTTCGGGCAAAATTCCCTTTGCAAATGAGTACCTTTTCATTTGGCTTTAGTATTTCTAGAAAACTTGGTAAAAATGCCTCCGCAACAAATTTAGGCGGGATAAACCTTACTCGATAATGAAGATTCACTAATTGCTCTGCTGTTTTCGTACCGATGACAGCAAGCTTTGTATGCTTCGGAAGAAGCAAGCCTAATTCTGCTAACAGACCAAATGTAAAGTCAACGCCATTTTTGCTAGTCAGCACAAGCCAATCATAAGTATCAATCTCTGCTAATATGTCCATCGTTTGCTGCTTAACGGCAGGTTCAGGCTCATGAAAAGATAGGAGAGGCACCTCAATGGGAACCCCTCCAACTTGTGAAATCATTTCTGAAAGCCCTTGACCTTGGGATTTCTCACGGAAGGCAAGAACTGTTTTACCTTGGAGGAAATTATTTGTGTAGGTCATCATTTAATCCCTCAATCAATTTCTTGGCACCACTTGCGATCATTCGCTCTGCAGCTATTCTGCCAACTTCCTTATAATCTTTACCACTGACAACCTCTTTAAATATCTGCTTGCCATCAGGTGATGCGACAAGAGCTGTTAACGTAAATACGCCTTCATCATCTTGAGTAGCAAAGCCCGCGATCGGCACCTGACATCCGCCTTCCATTAAATCAAGATATACACGTTCTGCAAACACGGAATATTTCGTTTTCTTACATGTGAATTTAGCTAATTCAGCACGTAATTCAGCGTCATCTATCCGACACTCGATAGATAGTGCTCCTTGGCCAACTGCTGGCACACAAATATTTTCATCAATGAATTCACTAACTACATCATCTTTCCAACCCATTCGAGCGAGCCCTGCTGCAGCCAAAATAATTGCATCATATTCCTCGTCTTGTAACTTGGCAAGTCTTGTATCAATGTTGCCACGAATCCATTTAATATTGAGGTCAGGTCTAACTGCAAGTAGCTGTGCGCCACGACGTAGCGAGCTTGTACCAATGATAGCTGCTTGTTTCAAATCTTTCAGGCCAGCACCATCTTTTGAAATAAGGGCATCACGATGATCTTCTCGAAAAGGCACACAACCAATCATAAGTCCTTCTGGGAGTACAGCAGGCATGTCCTTCATTGAATGAACAGCCATATCGATTTCTTTGTCCAACATTGCTTGTTCAATCTCTTTAACAAACAAGCCTTTGCCACCCACTTTGGATAAAGTAACGTCCTGAATTTGATCACCTTTTGTAACGATTTCTTTTAATTCAAATTCAAATGGTAAGCCAAGAGCCTTTAATTGCGTAATTACCCAGTTAGACTGTGTGAGTGCTAACTTACTCCTTCTTGAACCGACGATGATTTTTCGCATTATATCCTCCATGCTAGTTGTCTTATTTTTTTAATTCTAACCCCAAATATGAAATTTGGAAAGATTGTTCAGTACTAAAAAATTGATTAACACGATGATAAAACAAACAACGTTCCAAATTGCTAATGTTTTGCCGTGGAACTTTCTAATCTTTTGAAAGTAAATATAAATTGTGTAATTGATCAGTAATATTATTGATCCAATAATTTTCGGGTCTGCCCACATGATATCAGGAATCTTCATATGAGCCCACAACAAGCCATGCATCAAAGAAACGAGTAGAAAAGGAACACCAATGACAACTAGATTCGAAGTCATTTTCTCTAGTTTATTCAAGTCTCCTAGTCGCTGAAGACGAACTCCCCATTTCTTCTGTTTCAACATGCGATACTGTACAAGATACAGCACTGATAATACAAAGGCAATAGCAAAGGCTCCATACGAAATAATTGCAAATGTAATATGCACAATTAACAATTCAGAAATCAATCGCTCTGCTAACCCTTCACCAACAGTATTTGACAAATCCGTGAAAGTATATATCACCATCAACACACAACCGATAATATTGGTGAAAAATAATAAGAAGTCGATTTTCATAAATCTATTGGCAATAAGTGAAAACGTAACCAAAATCCAAACAAAGAATAATAGACTTTGCACTGCGGAGAGAACTGGTAGTCTATCTGTATTAATAAACTGCAGTATCATCTGTGCTGTCAATGCGACCCAAACAAATGTTAGAATCCCAATGCCAATTCGTCTAGACTTTGGTCTCATCTGAATAAAATCAAAAGATAGAAAGATCAAACCTATACAATAAATTACTGCAGTTACTTCACTTAATCTTGCAATTATGGTTTCCATTATCGAAATATTCCCCCTTCTTTCGAAGCTACCATCTCGGGAACTTTTCCATTCTCAGCTTGGCTTTCAACTTCAAGTTTCGCTTCATGCAATTTTAATAGTTTCTGTTCTTCAACTAACGATTCTATATTAAATATTTTGATAAAAGCATTTAAAGAGTGCTTTGAAATTGCTTTGTCTGAAGAATCTTTGACAAAGAGGATTGGATCCTTGAGCATTTGATTCATAATGCTTTTGATATGCTTGTTAACTACTTTCCATTCTCGTTCAGTTAATCCTGGGAGTTTGCGTTCAAGGCTTTTCATTGTCTCAGTTTGAATGGTATCTGCCTTCGATTTCAGTGCACCGATTATTGGCACAACACCAAGCATTGCAACCCATTGATTGTAGTCTTCAATCTCAACTTGAATTAGTTCTTTGATTTGATTTGCTGCTGCTTTTCTTTCTTCAAGATTAGCTTGAACAATGCCTTCTAAATCATCAATATCATACAAAAAAACATTTTCTAAATCAGCAATTCCTGGCTCTATGTCACGCGGTACCGCAATATCAACAATGAAAATCGGGCTACCTTTACGTTGCTTAGTGATCTGCTCCATCATTTCAGTTGTAATCACAAAATCCTTTGCACCAGTCGAACTTATCAAGATATCAGTCTTTGCCAAAACCAGACTAAGCTCCTCGATTTTTTTGGCAACACCTGAAAATTCTGCTGCAAGAGTCACTGCCTTTGAAAAGGTTCGATTGATAACTGTGATGTTCTGAACACCACTCCCATAAAGATTTTCAACAGCTAATTTACCCATTTCACCAGTTCCGAAAACAAGAACTTCTTTGCCTGCTAAATTACCGAAAATCTTTTTTGCTAATTCTACTGCAGCATAACTAATAGAAACCGCATTCGTGTTAATTGCCGTCTCTGTATGCGCTTTTTTTGCAAAAGTAATTGCTTGCTTGAAAAGGTGATTGAATATTACACCGATTGTCTTTTGCTCTTGACCAATTTGGAAGCTTTCCTTCACCTGACCAAGAATTTGTGTCTCACCAAGAACCATCGAGTTGAGTCCACATGCAACATTCAGTAAATGATCTACTGCCTCATCGTGCTCATAAATATAAAGACATTTCTTAAAGCTCTCCAAATCCAATGAAAACCAATCCGCTAGGAACTTTGTAATATAGTAAATACCTGTGTCAAGTAAATCGACCACTGCATAAACCTCAGTCCGATTACAGGTCGACACGAGAATATTTTCATAGATTCCTTTTTGTTCTTTCAAAACATTCATTGCAATAGGTATCTGCGTTGGATCAAAGCTAACCTTCTCGCGGATTTCTATAGGTGCAGTCTTATAGTTGAGTCCTACGACTACAATATTCATAGACTTGCTCCTCTCCAATACTTATATTCCAGAAACTATTATACCGCTTTCTAAATTGTGTTACGTGTGAAGTCCATCACAAATCATTGTTTTATTCAAACTTCAACAGTTTTTTTCAAGAAAAAAACCATCAAAATACTCTTTGATGATTTCATTTTAGCGATGCAATACGAATTCTATGTGAGGTAAATAAGTCAAAAATAGTAATGATTTAGCGAGTGCTATCTTTCGCTTTGCCGACTATTTCTCTCCAAATTTCCTCTTTCCCAAATCCTGTCTCTGCTGAAAACAGAAACAATCGGTCTTGAGGCTTTAATGCTAATTTATCCTTAACGATTTTCAGATGCTTCTGCCATTTCCCTTTCGGAATCTTATCTGCTTTCGTAGCAACGATCAGGCAAGGAATGTCATAATATTTAAGAAAATCATACATTGTCACATCATCACTCGAAGGTTCATGACGTAGGTCAATAATTAATAGCGCAGCGCACAATTCTTGCCGTGTGGTGAAATATTGTTCAATCATCTTGCCCCAAGCTTCGCGCTCTTTTTTAGAAACCGAGGCATAGCCATACCCTGGCACATCAACAAACATAATGCTCTGGTTCAATTTGTAAAAATTTAACGTCTGTGTTTTCCCCGGTTTAGATGAAGTTCTAGCCAATGCTTTTCTATTAATCATCTTATTGATAAATGATGATTTGCCTACATTTGAACGACCTGCTAAAGCGAATTCAGGAAGTCCATCAGGCGGATATTGCTCTGGTGCTACAGCACTTATTACTATCTCTGCTTCTGTAATCTTCATGAACTCACCTCTCGTACTTTGTTTTTGTTCAGTTAATTTCTTACTTTTCCAATAACGCAAGCTGTAAAACTTCTTCAACATCAGTGACAAAAATGTACTTTATTTCATCTTTCACCATTTGTGGAATATCATCTAGATCTTTCTCATTTTTCTTCGGACAAATGATCGTTTTCAAACCTGAACGGTGGGCACTAATAGATTTTTCTTTTAATCCACCAATTGGTAAGACTCGACCTCGCAATGTCACTTCACCAGTCATCCCAATATCCTTATTAACTGGTTTATTGGTAAGTGCTGAAACCAATGCGGTGGTGATTGTGATCCCGGCTGATGGCCCATCCTTTGGTACAGCTCCCTCAGGCACATGAATATGAATATCTGTTTTCTCATAGAAGTTCTCTGCAATACCTAATTTAGCGGCATTTGCTCTGACATAACTAAAAGCTGTTTGGGCGGATTCTTTCATTACATCGCCAAGTTTTCCTGTAAGCTCAAGCTTTCCCTTTCCTTTGCAAAGGGAAACCTCAATTTGCAAAATATCTCCGCCAAATGATGTATAAGCAAGTCCCATCGCAACACCGACAAGACTTTCAGTTTCTGAATTTCTGTGCTCAAATTGTTTTTTGCCTAATAAATCAGTGATAGTAGTTGGTGAGATATCCACTGAAGAAGATTTGTTTTCAACAAATTTTCTAGTTATCTTTCTGCAGACTGTACCGATTTGGCGCTCTAAACTACGCACGCCTGCTTCTCTTGTATAGTACTGAATAATAGTTTTGAGAGATTCTGCTTGAAATTGCACTTTCGCTTTTGGTAATCCATGTTGTTTCAGCTGCTTTGGTACTAGATGATTCTTTGCGATATGGAATTTCTCTATCTCTGTATAACTGCTAACCTCAATGATTTCCATCCGATCACGAAGTGGACTAGGAATCCCTGAAAGACTATTGGCAGTAGCAATAAACATCACTTTTGATAAATCAAAAGCCTCTTCGATATAGTGATCACTAAATGTATGGTTCTGTTCAGGATCCAATACTTCTAACATGGCAGAAGATGGATCACCTCTGAAATCACTTGACATTTTGTCAATTTCGTCAAGTAAGAAAACCGGATTATTGGTGCCAGCCTTTTTGATACCTTGAATGATTCGACCAGGCATTGCTCCAATGTATGTGCGACGATGACCACGAATTTCTGCCTCATCACGCACACCGCCAAGTGAAACCCGCACAAACTCACGTTTAGTGGCGCGAGCAATTGACTTCGCTAAACTTGTTTTCCCCACTCCTGGTGGGCCTACTAAACAGATAATTGGTGCTTTCAAAGATTTTGTTAACTTCTGAACAGCTAGGAATTCTATAATTCTTTCCTTAACCTTATCTAGACCATAGTGATCTTGATCCAAAATTGCTTGAACCCTTTTGAGATCAATTATTCCCTTTGATTGCTTAGACCAAGGTAAATCTGATAGCCATGTCAAATAAGTTCTAATAACGGCACTTTCAGGAGAAGACTGTGGCACTGTATTAAAACGATCTAATTCCTTCATTGCGCGGGTATAGACTTCCTCAGGCATTTCTGCTGCTATAAGCTTCTCTGATAGTTCTTTCGCATCATCAGAACGGCCATCCTTGCCACTTAGTTCAGTTTGAATCACTTTCATTTGCTCACGCAGATAGAATTCGCGTTGATGTGCATCGATTGAAGTTTTGACATCTTGATCAATTTTATTTTTCAATTGATTAATCTCTTTTTCAAAATTAATCACCTTAATCAAGGCAATAATTCTTTCATTGAGATCTGTTACCTCTAACAGTTCTTGCTGCTTCTCATGTGGAATCGGCAAAATACTAGTAAGCTGATCAACCATTTGATGAAAATCTTCTAACGCTAGTATTCTTTCAATTTCATCATCTGGCGAATTGCGGAAATGATTACGAAAATCCTCGAAAACCTCTTTAAGAGTGCGAATTGAGGCGATTGTCGTTAAGCTCTCAGCATCTTCAACTGGAATTCTTTCGATTTCTGCTTCCAAGTATTCACCTCTATCAATAAATACGTGAAGCTTTGCGCGGTACTTGCCATCCACAAAAGCTCTCACTGCACCATTAGGCATTTTGACTAGTTGCTTGATATGTGCAACCGTACCCATATCATGAACGTCATCCTTACCTGGATCAGTAATTGTTACATCTTTCTGGTTTGTTAAAAAAACCAATTGATTGGATGCCATCGCATTCTCAAGCGCTTTAATAGATTTCCCTCGTCCAACATCAAGACTGGTTGACACTGATGGAAATACTACCGCACCTTTTAATGGCAACAGTTTTATCGTTTTAATTTCAGTATTAGCCATAATAAACTCCTCATTTGAAATGTAGCACATTAGATCGAGTTTGAGAAACTACTACATTTTTCTATACTTTTAAGTCTAACGTATTTAGTGAAAAGTGTCATCGTGAAAACACTGGAAATATATATTTTTGTTGATTTAAGCTCCAATTTCACCTGAATATGCATTTTTTTGAAAAAAAATAGCGCAAAACATGATTAGCTGAAGTGTAGAGCTAGCATAAAAATACCTGCTATTTCACTAAATTCAGCTATATGTTTTGCCTATCCACTTAAGTTTCAAAATGATTATTTTGCTTTCTTCATTTTCAATTCACGCTCAACTACAAGCGGTTTCGAGTTATTGACTACCGTATCAGCAGTCACAATGCACTGCTGCACATCACTACGTGAAGGCATTTCAAACATAATTTCCAACATGATGGATTCTATGATTGAACGTAAACCACGTGCACCTGTTTTTCTGCTAATCGCTTTCTTGGCAATTTCTTGCAAAGCTGCGGTTTCGAATTCCAATTCTACGCCATCTAATTGCAACATCTTTTGGTATTGCTTCACAAGCGCATTCTTCGGCTTTGTCAGAATTTCAATAAGTGCCGCCTCATCAAGCTGCTCCAATGCAGTAATGATAGGCAGACGACCAATAAACTCTGGGATTAAGCCATAAGCCTGTAGATCCTCAGGCAACACTTGATTCAGTAGACTCGTACCATTTTCAGAATCTCGGCGGTCATTACCAAAACCAATGACTTTTTGACCAAGGCGTCGCTTAATAATTTGTTCGATTCCATCAAAAGCACCACCACAGATAAATAAAATATTGGTTGTGTCAATTTGGATAAGCTCTTGGTGAGGGTGTTTACGTCCACCTTGTGGTGGCACACTTGCAACAGTACCTTCAAGAATTTTCAGTAATGCCTGCTGAACACCTTCACCAGAAACATCCCTCGTAATTGAAGGATTCTCAGATTTACGGGCGATCTTATCAATTTCATCGATATAAATAATCCCATGTTCAGCGCGTGGAATATCGTGATCTGCAGATTGAATCAGTTTAAGAAGAATGTTTTCAACATCTTCACCAACATAACCAGCTTCGGTCAATGAAGTTGCATCTGCAATGGCAAATGGCACATTTAATAAACGAGCTAGCGTTTGTGCTAAATACGTCTTACCACTTCCTGTTGGCCCAATTAAACAAATGTTACTTTTGGTTAACTCGACATCATCCACTTTATTTTTTGAATTAATTCGCTTGTAGTGATTATATACGGCTACAGCAAGTGCTTTTTTGGCATCATCTTGACCAATGACATATTCATCTAAGCTATTGCTGATCTCTATTGGTTTTGGAATTTCTTCGAATTCTACTTCATTTTCAAAACCCAATTCCTCTTCAACGATATCATTGCAAAGCTCAATACACTCATCACAGATGTACACCCCAGGTCCAGCCACTAACTTGCGAACTTGCTCCTGAGATTTCCCACAAAACGAACACTTTAATTGTCCTTTTTCATCCGTAAATTTGAACATTTTTTCTCCTTTAAAAGCTTTGGTTACGGCCGATTAAAAGCCTTCCCAAAAGAATCTTGACGCAATCTTTGTTCGTAATTTACATCAAAGTACTAATAGTCTAGCCAAAAACAAATATTATAAGCAACAATCATGCCTGATAATTTTCAATTTTTTTTTTAGAATTTAGCAGCTTTTCAATTACTTATCCTTTTCAACAGCGTTTTCAATTAAGAAATCCACAGTCTTTTTGATTAAAATATCGTTCATGAGTCCCACAGTATTTGCGCCTAAATTCTTCTTCACTTCTTCAATAGTCATGTCTAATCGCATTGCAAGCCCTGCGATTTCATCTTGCACATCTTCAACCGAAACTTCAAACTTTTCCGATTTCGCAATTTCTGATAAGACAAGGCTTCTACGGATTTGTTTGATAGCATCAGGTTTCATTTGCTCCTTCAGCATATTAACGTCCTGTCCTGTATATTGGAAATACATCTCTAGGTTCATCCCTTGCATTTGCATGCGGCGTTCAAAGTCCTGCACCATATAGTCTAGTTCATGTTGAATCATTACCTCAGGAATTTCAAACTTTGCTTCGTCTACAACTGAATCAATGATTGAATTCTCCTTAAGTTGTTTAGCATTTAGCTTCTTGGTAGATTCTAGGCGCTCTTTTATCTTATCTTTCAGTTCATCAAGTGTTTCTACATCTGGATCGACTTCTTTTGCAAATTCATCGGATAGTTCGGGAGCTTCTTTTCTCTTCATGTCATGAATTAGACATTTGAAAACGGCAGGTTTTCCAGCAAGCTCACTTGCTTGGTAATCTTCCGGGAATGACAATTCAACATCAACCTCTTCACCAATTCCATGCCCAACGAGTTGTTCTTCAAATCCAGGAATGAAAGAGTTTGAGCCTAATTCAAGTGAATGATTACTTCCTTTGCCACCATCAAAAGGTATGTCATCGATAAAACCTTCAAAATCGATCACAACTGTATCGCCAATTTCAGCAACACCGTCTTCTTTGACAACCCATTCAGATTTGCGATCTTGCATCGTTGCTAACTCATCGTTAATATCTTCTGCTGTAACTTCAGCGCTTTGCGGTTCATATGTAACACCTTTATACGCTCCAAGTTCTGGAACTGGACGTATCGTAACAGTTGCATCAAAGGTAATCGCACTTTTTTCTTTAAAATTTTCAACGAGCTCATTGTAATTAATATCTGGGTAATCAACAGGATCAAAATCTTTATTTTCTAAAGATTTTTGGTACGCTGCATTTACCATGAAATCAATTGCATCTGGATACAGTGATGTGATACCAAACATTTTCACAAACATTTGACGTGGAACTTTTCCTTTTCGGAATCCAGGCACATTCACTTTTGAAGCATTTTTTTTGAATGACTGCTCGATGGCTTGACTGACTTCAGCCTCGCTTACATCAAAGGTGACTTTTACTTTATTGACCTCTAAGTTTTCGATTTTTACTGACATGTTTTTCCTCACGCTTTCCGAAAGTATTTTTCTCATAAAAGTAATCATAATCAAATCGAATGACTAATTAAGATATCTCAAACTACAACTAATATAGTATAGCATAAGTGCTTGATTTGTAAATTCTGATTAACGGATTTTTTTATAAAACAGTCTCTCTACTATAGGCTCGTTTTCCATTCTGATTAACGATTGAGAACTTGTATTAGAATTCTATATTAAAAACAGAACACTCTTACCAATCAAGGCAACTAGTGTTCTGAGGTTTATTATGAATTTGGAAAGGTAAATCGCAGTTCAAATCATAGGTTTATGAATCTGGAGCTTCAGTACCATGGTACCCTTCCAAATTATCTGGAGCGATAGCAGGGATCCACAATTTCACATATAGAGTAGTCCCTTTTTGCAAAACATTTGCTCCATTTGAGAGTTGATCATCTTCAACTTTTGACCAGTCTGTTGTAAGATAGACCGCATAGAATGGCATAAAGTATTCTTCATACCCTTCATGCACGTACTCTAACTCTACACCAGCAATCGTAGCGTTTTTGAACGAATTAGTCATACCAAGAATACGACTTGTTTTATCCCCTTTCACGTATTTTTCTTGCTCACTTTTGAATGCAGTAATCGCTTCCTCTTTTGAAATAATTGGATAGTCACCAACTTTAGTAGCTGGGTCAGGAGCTTGCGTAAATTGAAACCCGATTTTGCCTTCAACACTATTTAAAGAGAGATGTTCAAAACTATATGAGGTGAATTGATCACTGAGACTCAACGCATCATTATTTGGATAGTAAAACCCTTTAACAGATGTTTTCCCAACATACTGAATATTCAATGTGTCAGTATACGTAGTCTCACTATCAAACTTATTGTAGTTCACGCCTGTCAAAACTGAAGGATTTGGTAATAGCTTGTTTATAAAGCCATCCCATTTCGCTTTATTCGCGCTTTTCGCTATATTTTTTGACCCGTTTGAGTTATCAGCTAAACTCACGCTAAAATCTTTCGTTGCGCCTTCGGTAATCCATATCGAATAACCTTTACCACTCATTGTATAAGCAGATCCGAAACCCATTTTTCTTTGATTATATTTGTTTTCGCTGACCATTTTCCCGAGGCCCAGTGTATCTTTAATGCGCACTGCTTCTGACTTCAGTGCATCGAAATCTACAGTTCCCTTTTCACTTTTGAAGGCTTCAAAAAAAGGATTCTTATATACTGGCAATGTTAAGAGCTGATCCTCCTTACCAGTTATTGGAGTAGGAGTTATTACCTCAGATAGATCCTTCACAATATAAATGTGAAAACCATCACTTCCTCCTTCAGTTGGTTTCAGCGCTGTCACACCAACTTTTTGCAAACTTGGTTTTACAACGGGTGCCTGTTCAACAGGCTTTTCAACAATTGGATCGGGTACGACAGTTTTGTTTTCATTTGGGTCAGGTTGCACTACAGTTGAATTGTCTTTTGGAATGGGTGGCTCTGCAATTTGCTTCTTTCCATTGAAACTTCCAAAAACGACGAATGATATGGCTACAATAGCCACCGCAGTTACTGCACCAACTAAATAGAACGATGATTTTTTTTTCTTCACAGCAGTTTCTCCCCTTAAAATCGAATCGATTAACTGGTCATCAGCCTTAATTTGATCAAATCCTTTAAAAACTGTACGATCAATTTTCTTAGTCATAATCAAAACCTCCCTGTAATAATTTGGTTTTTAGCAGCTCACGTCCTCGCATCATGCTGACCTTTACATTTGATTCTTTTAAATTTAACATGAGGGCAATTTCTAAAATTTTGTAATTTTCGTAATAATGCAAATAAATAATATCTCGATACTTATCTGGTAAGGAAAAAACAATCTCAAGCAATCCTCTGTCTTCTTCGTTCTCAATACAAGCTAAAAATTCATCAGTAACGTCAACATTTCTTCGCCAAAAACTCTTGAAAAAGTCTCGGCATTCATTTTTCGTAACTGTTATCAACCATGCTTTCAAGTGTTCTGAGTCTGCAAATTCTTTTGTCGATTTATACAGCTTCATAAATACATTTTGGCAACAATCTCTGGCATCATGAGCATCTTTCAAATATACTAGCGCAAGTCGATATACCATATCGGAATGCGTGATGACCAAGTTGGAAAAACGAGCACTTTCCATACAATTTTCACTCCTCTCTACTTAATAAACGAATGGCTAACCAATAAAGTTACAAATTCTATATCAATTTTCACATTTTTTTAAAATATCATACACCTCAACTCGAAATGAATCATTACATTACTAGAGTGTACAGTGTTTCTTGAAACACTTTATGCATTGATTAGTACTTAATCTGAACTCTTATGAAAGAACTGAAACTTAATCGTAACGTAGTGGTATAATATAATTAGCAAGGTTAGCCTTGCCTATTGAAAGGCAATGAACCCAAAACTCACTTTGTAAACCAAAGAATGAAAATGGCAAGGAAAATACAGTTTAAGAAAAGAGAACAGATGAGTATAAAGATTGTTTCAGACAGAATGATTGATTTACCTGTAGAGGAACTGAGGTCACTTAATATTGATACAATTTCATGTTATGTGAATATGGATGGAAAAAGCTATTCTGATATGGATGATATTTTTCCTGAGGATATTTTCAAATTCATGGATGAAACCGGAAAATTTCCGCAAACAGCTGCGAAAAGCCCTGCCCTATATACGGAATTTTTCAAGCAATTTGTCGATAACGGAGAAACAGTTATACACTTTGCAGCATCTAGTGGCATCTCATCAATTGCCGAAAACGCCAAAATTGCTGCGCAGGATTTCCCTGGAAAAGTTTTTGTAATAGACAGTTTGTTGCTATCAAATGGTATCGCGTTGCTTGCTAAGTATGCCATAAAACTCATTGAAAATGGCGAAACTGATGCAGAAAGAATTGTTCAGTTGGTTACACAAATGATTCCAAAGATACAGTGCTCGTTTCTAATTGATACGCTCGATTGTCTTTTTAAGGGTGGCAGATGTAGCGGTTTAACTTTCTATATGGCAAGCATTCTTAAAATAAAACCTGTAATCTATATGAATGAAACAGGTCATATGGTAGTCCGAGAAAAATTTAGAGGCAATCAGGAAAAGGTACTTGAGCAGTACATAAAGAAAACATTTGACAAATATCCGAATCCAGAACTTGACCAATTATATTTTGCCTATAGCACCTACAATGAGCTTGTAGAAGCGAATATCAGAAAAATCGTTGCAAAATATCACAACTTCAAAAATATCCAATTCAACAAAATCGGCTGTAACTGTAGTATCCACTCTGGAAGAAATGCCATTGCAATGTTCTATGTATGTAAATAACCTTATGAATTACAAACCCACTTGCTACGTGTAGTTAAGATCCACAACGTCTTCCTTTTACAAGGGAATCGTAGACCTTTCCTGCATGTCGCACAAGTGGGTTTTTTGTTATTATTATTCTCACTGATTCATCCGTTGACCTACATCATTACAAATGTTAACTTATCAAAATCCGAACGAATAATCTCGTTTCCTGGGATTGCACTGACATCAAACAAATACCCGATTGTTTGTAGGTTATTGGTTTCATTGCCATCATCTCCACTTAGATTAACAAAGTGGACAAGTGTTTCTTGATCAAATGTTACCTTGAAACCGCGATAGCTTTTCTTGTCCGTGGTATAGTTGTGGGCTTCAGATAGCTTTTTCCAAAACTCCGCATCGCTTACAACCTTTATCTCATCTGGCGTAAGATCCTTAACATTGACAACTTGATATTCAGTGCTAGCAAAGCCACAATTTTCGTTGAAAATCCCCAATAATTTCTTAACTACATCAGTCATAAATATTCCCCTTTTCGGTGTAAAATAATTTCCGGTTCAATTTCTACGATTTTTAGAACAGCCTGTAACCACTTTAGCAATTTTACATGAAAGAATTACGAAGAAACTCTTTGTCTTTAATCAGTGGTCTACCTATACCTATTAAATCACAAACTCCAGTTTGAAGCAGTTCCTCTGATTTAAGAGCGGATCTTATCCCCCCTGTACAATCTACTGGCACTTGATTATTAATTGCTGCTCTAATTGCTGTAGCATAAGGTGCAAAATATGCAGTATCGTTATCATCTTCACCAATTCCATAGATACAATGATTCCCCGAAACACCTAGCCAATCAACCCCAAGGGAAACTAGTTCCTTCGCAACTTGACAGCTTTCAGCTAAATTGTAGCCTTGCTCTGGTTTATTTGGCATTTGATCCGAACCACCTAATCGTACAGAAACATTGACATGCGGAACTGCTTTCCGAACCGCCTCTGTTACCTCTAGTAATAAACGCATTCTGTTTTCCAAGCTCCCACCATATTTATCCTTGCGCTTGTTGGTGATGGGACTTAGAAATTGACCCATTAAGTAGCCATGACAAGCATAAATTTGTACCCCACCTGTATAACCGGAAAGATTCACAGCATTTCTTGCAGATTCTGCAAAGGCATTAATTATGATTGGAATTTCTGAGCTATCCAACATTTCTGAATCCGCGCCTATTAAGTCACGAGGATTTCTAAGGCCAGATGGTGAAAGCAACCTGAAGTCATCTTCTTGAAGTAAGTCCTTTCCCGACGCTCCTGCACCTGAAAAATTAAGCTGCGCAACGACCGGAATATCAGCATCTTTGAATAATTGTGTCAAATGCGATAATGATTTCGCACTTTCTTCATCGTAAAGTCGAAATTGATTACTTCTATTTCTACCCCAAGGATGGACTGCATGCTGTTCAACAACTACCATTCCCACTCCTGACAGAAGAAGTTCCTTATAATAGCTAATACATTTCTCATTAACAACACCACCAATATCACAAGCGTTACTAACAATTGGCTGTGCGATAATGCGATTTTCGAGATTTAAATTTCCAACTTTAATCGATTCATATAACATAATTTGTAGTGCTCCTTTGTTTTTACTGATGATTTCTTAACAATATTCATTTGGTGACATTAAGACTTTTTTGAATGTACAATCTCTAAGCTAATTTCACCAGACTATCTTGTTTCCACATCATTATAACGACTTCTTTCAACAAAATCCCACTTATTTTGAACATGTAATTCTAAATTGCGCAACAATCAGAAAGATTGGATATTTTGATTGCAATTGAAGCGGAGACATTTCATTGCTGTTTGGTGATTATTGTAGAACAAAAAAAAAACAGTGATGATCCTGATTTGATAAGGGATTCACCACTGATTGCAGTTACGTCTGAGGAGGGATTCGATAAAAATATCAAATGAGTCTTGCTAGGCTGATAGATACTCGCCTGACTTGCTGGGCTTGAATGAATTTTTTTGGGAATTAAATTAGTTGCCTACAATTGCTTCTGCTAAGATTGCCTGACTCTGCTTGGTGGAAATGCTATTCAATACTTATTGTAATCACCAAATAATTCAAAGCATCATTCAAAGGTAAAAACCTTGCCACGAGCGCGAAATGGTAATCTTGCTCCCTTGGGAATCAAAATGGCATGCTCTCGACGACAATCAAAGTGATCGCATTCTGCATCTGTAATAATTAGAATCGGTCCATCTTTTGGGAAATCTGCCACCTTTTCAAGAAAATCAATTCCTGGCTGCAAGACTGTGCCTCCTCGCCCTCGCACTTTCACATTCCCCATAATGATATCTGGCGCCATATACCCAGCATCATGTGCTACAGCATCACAAAAAATCACTCTAGCATAGGGAACATCGCGATTCTCAGCATAGCTCGCTACCGAGCCAAGTGCAATTGCGAGCGTATATTGATCCATTGAGCCTGAGGTATCAATGACAACGCCAAATGTTCTCCCTTCCAAAACTGAAGGGTCCGAAATATATTTAGGACGAATAATGTCTGGAGTAGAAGCTTGGCGACGGCTGGCGCGGGCATAAGTCCTAACCTTTTCGATGGGTGAAAAAAATTGGTCAAACCAACGGGAAAGCTCAACATCCCAAGGTATTGGGTCACGATACAACGCCCTGATTTCTTCCTCCAGACCTGCCGGCAGCAGCCCACGACTATTCTTATGATACTCCAATCCTTCGCTGATAGCTCTTCGGTAGAAATCGTCTAAAGCAACAGGTGCTTTGTAAAATGAGGCAGTTTCGTCATCACGAAGTATATCTGACAATCCCTTGCCTCGTAATGTGGCAAGTTTTCTGAATTTCCGAATATCTTTAACAATGATATCGTAAATCGACTCTGCTGACAGTCCAGCAAGGTCAGTGTCATAAAGAATATCTAACTGTGGAAGTACACCAACCCCCATTTCCACCAACCAACCATTGATTACATAATCACAGGCAACATTCCATAGAAAATGATCACGACCCTGACATCGGGAACCATGTCGCAATCCTATATGAAGTAGCTCATGTGCAATCACAAATTTGTACTCATCATCATTTAGTCCTGCGCCTGGATTCATATAAATTGTCTGTAACCGTTCACTAATAGCGGCAACCCGAACATCTTCTCGAGCACAAATATTTGGATCCTCAATGATTTTGAAACTACTTGCCAAAGCTCCAAGTAATGGATAAGAATTAATGAACCACCGTCTTGCTGCTTCTGCCTTACTTATTTTTTTCAAACGATCATCATGAATATTTTCCAGATAACCAGATGCGACACCAACTGCTGCAGTTACAGAGTTGATCAAGTTCTGTTCAAATTGTTTTGCGAAATACTCCTTGGCATCCACTTTTGCTCCCAGATAGTAATGTGTATTGAACTCCCCTTCGTAAACTAAATCGGTGTAAAGTGACCCAGTTGAATACCCTTGATGAAGTTCGCTTAATTCTGTGGAAAGCAAACGTTCATAAATTTCTTGCTCGCTGATTGTTGGATAAGGAAGGTCAGTTTTCATAAAAATCGGTGTCTTATGTACTTTAATGTCCTTCAAAAACCGAGTAATGTACATATCGCAAGCAATATTCCATTTCACTGGATCCGCCTTTTCCTCAAAATGCCATAAGGCAAAATGAAGTAAGTTGTGAGCTAACACATATGCCCACTCCTCAGGTGTAAGACGAAATTTTCGGTTTACATAAATATAGCCACTTCGATAACTAAGCGCCTTATTGCTAGTATGCTGAATAAATTCTGCCTCAGTTTCAATATGAACACCTAATGCAAAGATTGGGTTTTGAAATACAAGTTGGCGACCTGCATTAAATTGCTCCAGCCAAAGATCTTTTTTTCCTTTTTTAGCCATTTTGCTTCTCCCTATGAACTAGGCGAGGTAAGTCTCGAACAATTTCTACCATGAAATAACCTGGCAACACTTGACCATCGTCATCAGCAACAACCATTTGAGCAATTTCAAAGCTTAGTTCTGCAAGCTCCTTCAAGCGGGCTTTGGCAGAATACATTAACTGCTGATCCTTGGAGTTTGCCTTTTCCTTGTTTTGAGGCAAGTTTTTCAGTAAGTGGGCTCGAAATGATTGGGCAAGAAAGTAGAGCACATCTCTATCTTCAGGCTTGCTAGGCCAACGCTCATCCCCAGCAATGATTGAACTAATTTTAAATTTATTACGAAGTTGTTTGATAAAAGCCCGAAACTGAGTTGCATGAGCAGGTGACAAAGTACCAGAAGCCAAGACTTCCAGCTGTGCATCAGTCAGTCCTTCACCATACTCTTTCATAGCATCCGAAAGCATATGCCAAGATCTTGGTGTAGAAAAGGTTTCCTCTGTTTTTGGCGGCTTTGACCAAAGATGATCGGGTCGCTGCGTTATATAGTCTGTGATAAAAGGGTGAACCTCTGTTGAAAATGCCCACTCTAGCCAATCATCCACTGAAACAGTCAGCTCCACATGAATCATGCGATTGATCAGCGCAGATGACATCGGCTTAACAATCGCTGCATCCTGAGCCCGATTTCCTGCCCCAATGACAACTGAGCCCTCTGGTAGATGGTACTCTCCGACGCGTTTGTCATTAATTAGACTGTAGAATGATTTCTGAACCTCTTGTGAACATGCATTTAATTCGTCTAAAAAAAGCACATATGGTTTATCACGGACAATCATTTTTGGTGGAAAGAACTTGCTACAGCCATCTACTATTTGCGGCACGCCAATTAAATCCTCGGGTGCTAACTGACTCCCAAGCAGCGAAACACATTCCATCCCAACATCCTGTGCAAAAGATTCAACCAGTGAAGACTTTCCAATTCCAGGTGCCCCCCATATGAAAACAGGACGAATAATCGCCACATGAAGAAGAAATTGCTTTAAACTATTTTGAGTAAGTCTATTTGTTAAATTCATAAGATACCTCAATGATTATTTTGATTTATTATCAAATATTATATCATGGTGAACTTTGGAAAAGCAGATTTGTAAAGTTTTTTCTGTAACGGGGGACGATGAAAAAATGAGGATCGCAATCATTGTAGTAACGT
>JAVBKB010000191.1:0-5762 GCA_031554275.1 Caryophanales bacterium
CCCTTAACCGATATTTCACCATTGGGACCTACAGGTAGTACTGTTATCCCTGTAAGCTTCGAAAGGTTAATATACTCAATTACTCCCATTGAATCTTCTATCTTGTAGTTGAAGCTTGGAATGTTTTTATTATTGGTAAAGCTAATATTTGGTGTTTTATGTTCGATAGCAAAAGACTTTGAAGCAGTATAATAGAGGTTACTCCATGTCCCTGCTGCATCTGCCGTCTTCGTACCATAAATACCAACTTGACCCACGAAAATCAAAAATGTGGATATCCAAAGCAGATATTTCTTTTTTACAATTTTCATATTTTTCCCCTTTGTAATTAATTGCTCAGTAAACTAGAATGAATATTTACTCCATGCCCGAGACTTTCCACTTAATCACCAATCAAGTGCTTGAATTGTTCGTTTCAAATGTTTGCCTTGAAATTATAAAGCTGTCAGAACAAAGTTTTCCATTCTCAGTTCTACTGAACACGGTGTGTAACACTACATTATTAATTGGTAGTCTATGTTCCACGTAAAACTTAACGGCTGTTCTCAGAAATTGTTCAAACTGAGCAACTTCAATTTTTTGGTAATTTTTCACAGAAAAATTTTTTTGTTTCACATTTTCCAAATTAAACTCCCCATACTGTATAAAATTATTGTGACATAGAAGCTTTGGTGAATGTTTCTGAAAAGAGCTATGGGTAATTATCATACAACCAAACAAAACGACTAAAACTTTAGTAATTAAGCTCAGATTACTTGGGAAAATCCCTTAGCGTTGATTAAAGTCTAAATCACTGAGTAAGATATTCTTGAAAAAGCTCGATTGCTCCAACTTTAGTTGGTAATGTATCTGCAATATCAGAAATTTTGTATGAAATTTGCCAACTATCTTGTAGAGAGTTATAACTTTCTACAAGTATCAGTCTCTTATCTTGCTTGTCAATGTGATAAACTAGATAGCTTCTATAATCTGGATCATCCTCATCAAAATAAAGATTGTCAAAGCTGATTTGATGTTTTTCGGCTATTTGTAAGAACAGTTCATGGTAATAGCCTGGTTGAACTTGTTTTCCAGATAGAATAAATGAAGCATCTTCAATCCCGATGAAATCTTCTAAAGTTTCAACTTTTTCGATTGCAGTTGGCATTTGTCCAGATGCCGGATTGTTTGATTCACTTATCTCTTGTTGCTCTGATGGTGAATTCAGTTGTGTAACAATAGCCACACCTCCACTGACCACCGCCAACGAAGCAACACCAAGCATGATCTTTGCAATAGTGGTAGAAAAAACTGATTTTGCTACTGGAGCAGACAGCTTTGCCACCACACTTTTCATAACGATTTCTTTGACTTGAGCAGTACATACATTTGCAGAATTATCCCGAAGAATTTGCGTAAGGACTGGTACTATCGGAACAACACTGAATACAACAGAGCCACTCTTACACATTTCTTCTACCTTTTTCTTGATTTTCACTCTTGCTCTGGAGATTTTCAGCTGAGCTGCATTCACAGAAATACCCATTGATATTGCAATTTCTTTAGTGGACATCTCCGCATAATAATAAAGTAGCAAAGCTTGCTTTTGTTCAGTGGGCAGACTGTTAATCAGCTCTAAAACCTGTTCTTGAGTTTCTTTGCTCGTCAACACTTCGTTAGGTAGAAATTCTTTTCGATTTTCTGCAAGTTGATCCTCAACATCACTAAGAAGAATAGTCTCGAATTTATTATTTTTCTTAATAAAATCAACACACTCATTGTAAGTAATACGGTGTACCCAGGAACTAAAAGCATAGATGCTTTTCAGTTTATGAATCTCCTTATTTACCACAATTAAAACATTCTGTGTAACGTCCATGGCATCTGTAGGATTGTTAGTATGACGCAAGGCAATATAATATACGTCTTTCCACACGCAAGCGTATAGCTCATCAAAAGCCTCTATGTCACCACCTTTCATTCTTTCTACTAACGGAGCAACCTCTACGAAATTCATTTAGTGTCCTACCTCTTATTCAATATTTTTGATCATTAAGAGCTTGCTTTTAAAGGACTGGCTCAATCGACAAAACCAGTCATTTTCTATCAAAGTTTTTTATAAATCGTAACCAGTAAATATTACCAGGAAAACAAGCCCATAAATTATAGATGTTATATATTTGAAATCCCTTTTAATTCTTCAACACATGTATACAAACCATACCACATATCTACTTTATTTGACATTGGAATTTAAATGAAATGTTAAGATTATATTGAAATATTAATTTTCCAAATGAATTTGAGAATTATTACTATTTTCCGAATCACTAAGAGTGATTCGGAACTATTCTTTTGTTAAATCCAAATGAACTACAACACAGCGTCGTCCTGCTTTCGTCTTTTCCTTCTTAATACAAGTCGTTGTTACGTTGCTGTTTTTTTGATGAGATTCCGCACAAAAAAAAGATACTGATGAAAACATCAATATCATTGCTGCTTGTGTTAATGACGCCGTATTTTCTAAATCAATCCCAGTTCTTTTCCTACTTTCTCAAATATCGTAATGGCGGACTGGAGCTGCTCTTTTGTGTGGGCAGCTGACACAATCGTTCGTACCCTTGCTTTCCCCTTAGCAACTGTCGGAAAGGCGATTCCTTGTGCCAAAACACCATGCTCAAACAACTTGTCAGACAGTTTATGGGCTACCGCATCATCGCCAACAATTATTGGTGTAATTGGCGTTTCGCTTTGACCTGTATCAAACCCTAGCGCTTTTAATCCATTTTTAAAGAAGATGGTATTGTTCCACAGGTTATCAATTAATTCTGGTTCATTTAGTAGTACATCTATCGCTGCGCTATTCGCCTCTACAACTGCGGGTGAATGAGAGGTACTAAACAGGAATGGACGACCTTTATGGATCAAGTAGTCAATTAATGTCCGGCTTGAGGCAATGTAGCCTCCAAGAACACCAACCGCTTTCGATAATGTGCCCACTTGGATATGAACGCGGCCATCTAAACCAAAGTGATTGACTGAGCCACGTCCGTTTGCACCCAATACGCCTGATGCATGCGCATCATCAACCATGACAATGGCATCATACTTTTCAGCAAGCTCGACAATTTGCGGTAAAGGTGCGATATTCCCATCCATCGAGAATACGCCATCGGTTACGATTAAACGTTTGCGAAAGCTAGCTGACTCTTTCAAGGCTGTCTCTAGACTTTCCATGTCCACATGCTTATAAACTTTCCGAGCCGCTTTTGTAAGTCGAATGCCATCAATTATTGAAGCATGATTAAGTTCGTCGGAAATTACAACATCCTCTGAGGATAAGATCGCTGATAACACACCTTGATTACATGTAAAACCAGATTGAAAAACAAGTGCTGCCTCAGTATGTTTGAACTTTGCTAGTTTGTCCTCTAAAGCCATATGCATGGTGAAAGTTCCTGCGATGGTTCTCACTGAACCAGTTCCAACACCATACTGTTCAGTTGCCTTCACAGCTGCCTCAACCAAATGAGGATGCGTTGTTAATCCCAAATAATTATTAGAGGATAACTGGATTAGTTCTTTTCCATCAATTACTACCGTTGCTCCAGCTGTGGATTCAATGGGTAACAGCTTTCGAAATGTTCCATTCGTCTTCATCTCATCTAATTCTAGTTGTAAATACTCAAAACCATTCATCATGAGAACCTCCAATACTTATTTGTGGAATATTCTAGAAGCATGATGAAAGTTTCGAACTGACCATTCGAAAGGTTTCACCATGCTTCTATGTATTTCGAAGAATATTGAAAATCTTCGACAATATTAATTTGGTAGCTAGACTAATCCTAATTCCTGACTAAAATAATCTAAAACGAAAAATCATTACAAACTCATCGTATTTTAATCGGGAATGAGGATTATGTGCACTTAAATAAAGTAACTCATTATTGGCAATTTCCGATTATCAATCGCTTGTGATACTTTTTCACCAATTTTGACAGCACCCATCTTTTCGAAAAAACCTTCCGCAAATGGCTCGCTCTCGATAATAATGTTCATCACCATGTTGTTTGAAGCAATTTCAATCATGTATTGCCACATCTTTCTGCCATAACCTTTTCCAATGTACTTTGGATCTAAAAAAAAGTCTTCAAGATAATCATTCTTCCCGTCATTTGTTAAACTGAAAAAACCAATCAGTTCATCACCACGGTTCATCGTATAGACGATGTCTCGCTCTATCATACTTTCTGGTACCTCAAGATATTCTTTCATCTTTTCCATAAATAGATCATCGTAACGCCAAGATTTCTTTGATCGAATCGTAAGTGAAGATAAAACTGCTGCTTGATCTACTTTTGCCTTTTTAAAAGTTATCATGGTATCAAAACTACCTTTCCACATTGTCCCTGTATCATGAGATCAAACCCCGTTTCAAATTCGTCAAGTGGGATTTGATGAGTGATGATCTCATGTAAATGAAGTTGACCGGATTGTTGCAATCCAGAAACTTGTTGCCATGTCTTGTACATTTGTCTACCTGTAATCCCATGAACTGTGATACCTTTAAAAACAAGATCATTTGTAAGGTCAATTTCAACTGGTTTTGTTGGTAAACTCAATATAGAGATTCTACCACCATTCGTCACTATTTTAAAGGCTTGATCTATCGCCACTGGATGCCCGCTCATTTCACATACTACATCAACACCATTTCCATTCGTTAAGGATTGTATAATGTCCAAAGGATTTTCTTTAAGTGAATTAACAATTGTTGTCGCACCGATTTTTTTTGCTAAGTTCAAGCGATAATCGTTTAGGTCAAAGGCAATCACTTGAGCTGCTCCTGCTGCCTTTGCAACATTGACTGCCATCAGTCCTATTGGTCCGCAACCGATCACCGCAACTGTTTGCCCAGCTACTTCACCTGATAATACAGTTTGAACTGCATTGCCAAGTGGTTCTTGGATAGAAGCCATGAAATGAGGCATGGTTTTGGCATTTTGCCAAATGTTCGAAGCAGGGATGGCAACATATTCTGCAAAGCAGCCTGTAGTGTCTACACCCAATATGCGGGTGTTTCTGCAGACATGAAATTTCCCAGCTAGACATTGCGGACATGTCCCACAAACAAAATGTGTTTCCGCAGAAACGTGATCTCCAAGTTGCACACTCTTTACATTCTCACCGATCTTTACAACGACACCTGCAAATTCATGCCCAAAAGTATATGGGGGTTTGACTCGTTTTTCTGCCCATGCATCCCAATTATAGATATGTACATCTGTGCCACAAATTGAAGTTGCCTTCACTTGCACTAGCACTTCATCAACCGAAATCTCAGGAATATCTACCTGTTGTAGCATTGCTCCAAATCCTTGGTGGTGTTTCACAATCGCTCTCATTTTCCCCAGCATGTTAGCCTCCAACTCTTACAATGAATGAGTTTACTTTTTATAAATGTGATTAGCTCTTAAAATAAGCCAACAAAAATAATTTATTGAGAGAATATTTCATTTAGTAGCTCGTTTATACGATAACTTTTACAATATACACAAAATTCACCATTATTTTATCATGAAGTATTTGAAATGAGCTAATTTGATGATTGCGAAAAATTCTTCATATTGAAAACAAATCTAATCCTAAATTTTCGTTGGAAAAGCGAGACTATCCTAGAAAATTATGACGAAGTATTTGAGAATCTTAGCGAGTTTAAAGTTGCATTTCTAACAATTAGGATTAAAGTCATAAATGAATACTTCGACATTATTTGCAAT
>JAVBKB010000039.1:0-4587 GCA_031554275.1 Caryophanales bacterium
TGAGAGAATTGATGTATGATGCAATCGCACATTGTAATTCTTTAGGTGCAAAAAAAAGAACAGAGCAGTTATATAAAGACCTAGTAACATATCAAGAAAATCATAATTCAGCCAACTAAAAGTTAGAGGCGAGCCAGTTGGGGTACAAAGTGAAATGAGAAAAGCGTTTCCAAAGCATAAGTAAAAAAACTTTAGGGAAATCTCATATTACATTGTGCTCATCTGGAGAAGTTTGAAAATATTAGTTGATGAGTTTCAAGGATAAAAAAATTCGGTTGACAATACGATAATTACGTATTATACTAGATTAAGTGAACGGGATTGGATGAGATTGCTGAAAGTTGATATTTTTTTTGCTTGGTTAATACGATAAAATCGTATAGAAGAAAAAACTTCGACTATCTTAATTGTACAACATGACCCCAGAAAAAAATGTCATGCAGGTATTTGAAATAGGTACAGGGTAGATGAAAATAATCATCTCTCCTTTAGCTGTTTTAAAAGATAGATTAGGGGCAGCCACATTTATTTTGCAAAATGGCAACCGAAGAGATTCTGCTCGATCTTTTCAAGCAAAGGGAAAGTGATGGCCATGTAGAAGGGCTTTCAATTTTCAGTTGTGAAAGAGAAAACAATATAAAGGGGAAGAAGAAATGAATTTAAATCAAATTGCTTTACAAGAGTTGTATTTGGATCAGAGCGTAGCCAGGGGGAAATTGATCAATCGTCTCCTAGTTGGAGGAATGAAAAAAATAATCGTCTTAATGCTTATGGTTTCAACAATACTTTGCATCAACACAAAAATTGCGAGTGCTGCTTTTGAACCAAATACGAAACAGGGTCGAACGGTTGCTGGTGATTTCAATGGCGACGGGAAAGAAGATATGGCCACGATGTATGATAATGGTAATAATAGCATGAATATCATTGTCTTTTTATCGAATGGCGCATCATTTAGTAATAAGGTTTGGTATTCATCACCAAATGGAAGCTTTGCCTCAACATCAGTTACTGGACGAATGGTAGCGGGTGATTTCAATGGCGATGGTAAAGATGATATTGTCACGATGAATGACTATGGCAATGCAAAGATGAAGTTAATCATTTTTAAGTCAAATGGTAGCTCATTCACGGCTTCAACAGGGTTTGAGACAGGAGTGGGCGAGTTTGATGCCAAAAGTGTCACAGGAAGAATGGTTGCAGGCGACATCAATGGTGATGGCAAAGATGATATCGTCACAATGAATGACTATGGCAATGCAAAGATGAAGTTAATCGTTTTTAAATCAAACGGTAGCGTATTCACAGCTTCAACGGGGTATGAAACAGGAGTGGGCGAGTTTGATGCCAAGAGTGTCACAGGAAGAATGGTTGCAGGCGACATCAATGGTGATGGCAAAGAGGATATCGTCACAATGAATGACTATGGCAATGCAAAGATGAAGTTAATCGTTTTCAAATCAAACGGTAGCATATTCACAGCTTCAACAGGATTCGAAACAGGAGTGGGCGAGTTCGATGCCAAGAGTGTCACTGGCAGAATGGTTGCAGGCGACATCAATGGTGATGGCAAAGATGATATTGTCACAATGAATGAATACGAAGATGCAAAGATGAAGTTGATTGTCTTTAATTCAAACGGAAGCACGTTCCTAGCTTCAACTGGATTTGAGACAAAGGTAGG
The DNA here is from genome assembly GCA_031554275.1 of Caryophanales bacterium. Lineage (GTDB taxonomy): Bacteria > Bacillota > Bacilli > JARBTR01 > JARBTR01 > JAVBKB01. The sequence continues at coordinate 1,685 of JAVBKB010000039.1, forward strand.
CGAGTTTGATGCCAGAAATGTAACAGCGAAAATGGTAGCAGGCGACTTTAATGGTGATGGCAAAGATGATATCTCCACAATGAATGACTATGGGAATAGCAAAATGAGTGCAATTACCTTTGTTTCAAACGGATCAAAGTTTGCGCATAGCAGTTGGATCAATTATCCTGCCAATAGCTTTGATGCTGAAAGAACGACAAATTATATTGATGCCAATGGAATGGTAATGACTGATGGCTGGGCTTCAATCGATGATAATTGGTTTTTACTCAGCAATGGCTTGAAGTTAAAAGATTGGCAGCAGGTTAATGGAGCATGGTACTACTTGGACCTATCTGATGGTCACATGTTAACAGGCTGGTTGGCTTGGAATAACCATTGGTATTATCTGTATTCAAATGGATCGATGGCAACAGGTTGGGTTGATGTAAGTGGATCAAAATATTACCTTGATCCAGCATCAGGTATCATGCAAACAGGTTGGATTCAGTCAAATGGATCAAAATATTTCTTGAATACATCTGGTGTTATGCAAAAAGGCTGGATTCAGTTAAATGGATCAAAATATTACCTTAATCCGACAACAGGTATCATGTATTGTAATTTAACAGGTGTGAATATCAATGGTATTGTTTATAACTTTGATGCTAATGGAATCGCAACTGTCTCAACTCAGGCACAAAAAGTAATAAATTTTGCAAAACAATATATTGGTATTAAATACGCTTGGGGTGAAGAGACTCCAGAGAAAGGCTTTGATTGCTCTGGTTTTGTGATGTATGTTTTTAAGAATTCGGTAGGGATCACTCTTCCAAGAACAACACAAGAGATGATTAAGGTGGGAACTCCAGTTTCTCGAAGTGCTTTACTACCTGGTGACCTAGTGTTTTATGATACTTCAAACAGTATTCCAACATCAGTTAGTCATGTGGGAATCTACATTGGAAATGGAGAAGTAATTCAATGTGATGGGTCACAAACTAAAAACTATCCTGGTGTTGAAATCATTCAACTCTCAAATTCATATTGGAGTTCGACCTACCTCTCCGCAAGAAGAGTGCTCTAATAAGTTGAGAAATGAATATTTTCATGTTCACCACTTTGCGGTAGCAAGCTTTAGAAGAAGCTGGGACAAAACTAGATTAAAACCTAGTTTTGTCTTTTTGGGTAGATTTTTATATAGATTACTCTTTCTCAAGACCTTTTTGTTATTAAGTAATAATTTCATGGAAATACTTTAAAAAGATGATAAAAGTAATTAAAAAGAGTGTCCTTTTAAACTAATTAATGATTTTCATAATTGGATAGGTAATTTTCATGGAGGAGGAGAGCATAATTTACACATTTACATTTCCACTTGATAATGCTTTATTACTTAAAAAAAGAAAATCTCTGAAAAGGGAACTATTGGCGAATCGTAAGGAGTTTTTGAAAAAAAGAATAGCAATTTTGGGCGGTTCAACAACAAGTGAAATAAAAAACATGATTGAACTCTTTTTACTAAACGAGGGAATCGAACCGACTTTTTACGAATCAGAATTTGGCCAGTATTGGCAAGATGCAATGTTTGATGAGCCGAATTTGACAGCCTTTAAGCCTGATATTATCTTCATTTTCACAAGTTGGAGAAATATCTCTTTCTTCCCAAACATGAATCATTCTAAAGAAGAAGTTGATGACTTATTAAATGATCAGTACCAACATTTCTGTGTCATGTGGGAGAAATTACGGAATACATACGATTGTCCAATCATTCAGAATAATTTCGAGAGACCATTTTATAGACTGCTAGGAAATAAAGACATTAGCGATTACCACGGAAAATCCAATTACATTTTTCGATTGAATCAGAAATTCTATCAATATGCACAGGAAAAAGAATCATTCTATATTAATGACATCGATTTCCTATCAGCTAGCTATGGGCTAGAGAAGTGGTCGGACCCCTTTTATTGGTATATGTATAAATACGCATTATGTGTCCCAGCAGTTCCTGAATTAGCCTATAATGTTGCTACAATAATAAAGTCCATATATGGAAAAAACAAAAAAGCTTTCGTGCTAGATTTGGATAATACACTGTGGGGCGGAGTAGTGGGTGATGATGGAGTTGAAGGCATTGAAATTGGTCCTGAAACCTCGAAAGGGCAGGCGTACTTAGAATTCCATGATTATATTCGTCAACATAAAGATTTAGGTATAATTCTCAATGTTAGCTCAAAGAATGATCATGAAAACGCTATAGCTGGGCTTAATCACCAAGACGGGGTTCTGAAACCCGATGATTTTGTTAGCATTAAAGCTAATTGGGACAATAAAGATAGAAATATTCAGGAGATTGCGAATGAGTTAAATCTTGGTGTAGACAGTTTCGTTTTTGTTGATGATAATCCAGCTGAGAGGGCACTTGTTAAGGGTCAGATTAGTAGTATCGCTGTTCCGGAAATCGTTGACGTTGAGCATTACATAAGAAATATCGATCGGGCTGGTTATTTTGAAGTGACGAATTTCTCGAAGGAAGATTTGAAGCGGACAGAGATGTACAAAACTAATGTTGAACGAGCTAAGCAACAGCAAAGTTTTGAATCTTATGAAGACTATCTAAAAAGTTTAGAAATGAAGGCAGAGATACGACATTTTGAACCTATTTACATGCAAAGAATTGCACAGTTAACGAATAAAAGCAATCAGTTTAACCTTACAACCAAAAGATATTCAGATAGTGAAATTGAAAGTGTTTCAAAAAACAACGAATTTATCACACTATATGGAAAACTAGAAGATCGCTTTGGAGATAATGGGGTTGTCAGTATTGTAATAGGGAGAAAACAGAATGAGGACCTGCATATCGATTTGTGGTTGATGAGTTGCCGGGTTTTAAAAAGAAACATGGAGTTTGCAAT
>JAVBKB010000172.1:0-3001 GCA_031554275.1 Caryophanales bacterium
TAACCTTTCCCTCGATTCCATTCGATAGTTTAAAAAACGCTTTTTCTTTTAAACTATCGAATGGAATTGAGGATACTAAACGATAGTGCGGTAGGGGATTTTTACCAAAAATCTGTGTCCACTTTCTTGACGTAGTATCAATTCTTTTGGTACCATTAAGTATTTATTTTGGCTATGATCTTTTGGTTGTGAAACCTGAAAGGGAGGTAGTCTCTAAGCTTTCTAAAGAATTTATTGTGTGGTCGGAATCTGCATATGTTTTGCCAAGTCAATATCAAAATATGGACACACCAGTTCCGAAGGATGTGGCTGACGAGTTCAAGGATAGCTTCCAATCTCGTTCGAAAGAATATCTCACTGCTGATTCTATCATTATCCAGAAGGACTTGGTTGTTTCTCTTGATACAATTGATGAACAAATTAATAAAATGCTCATTTATCATCTTCGCTCGGTTGAAGTGGTTGATACAAAGGATTTTGATTTACATGGAAGCAGAGCATCTATTGTTGTAATTACGAAGGAAAAAGAGAGTACAACTTCATTTCGTAGTGGCGTAGAGGAATCGTTCTCTCCAAGTGGAAAATATGAATACAAACTTGGATTTGTGAAAATAAACGACAAGTGGATGATTTCCAATTACGATTTTAGACCAATAGAATTCTAGAATAAGTTGTAGTTTGCTAAGGGGTGATGAGGACCGTGCTAAAAAAAAGAATAATAATCCTAATAGTGATTCTCTTGATACCATTAAGTATTTTTTTTGGTTATTATTTTGTTGCTGTGAAACCGGAAAAGGATTTAGTTTCTAAACTTTCAAAGGAATATATTGTGTGGTCAGAATCTGCGTATGTTTTGCCAATTCAGTATCAAAATAAGGACATCCCAGTTCCGAAAGATGTGGCTGATAAGTTTAAAGCAGACATGGAGGCTTTTTTAAAAGGATATGTAGCTCCGGATTCACCGCACTTACAAAGGAAATTGGAAATTTCTTTAGATTCAATTGATAGGCAAATTAGTAAGGAACTTATTTATCATCTCCGTTCGGTTGAGGTGATTGATACAAAGGATTTTGATTTACAAGGAAGCAGAGCATCTATTGTTGTGATTACGAAGGAAAAAGAAAGTACAACTTCATTTCGTAGTGGTGTGGAGGAATCGTTCTCTCCAAGTGGAGAATATGAATACAAACTTGGATTTGTGAAAATAAACAACAAGTGGATGATTTCCAGTTACGATTATAGACCATTGGAATTCTAGATTAGACTAACAATATGGAGTCTTCAATATAAGATAGGTTTGTTTAACAGATAGAATCTGCGATAAGTAGAAACATTATCTTGGCATGAGACAACGATTAGGAGTTGCTAGAAGTCATCGGGAAACCAAAATTCTTTCCAGTGGTCGGTTATGGTATCTGCAATTTGTTATTCTGTTTTCAGTTTCATATCTTATTCAGTTTTCCAAAAGAAAGACATCTAATACGATAATGTATAAGGCTATTTTTTAGGCGCAAAGACAAAGCAATGTGTGAACCCATAAATGTCGGATCGATGTCCACCATTTATGAGTTCAAGCACATTGCTTTTTCAATTATTCAGAAAAATTTAATCAACAAACAAACCGAGTTTCAAGCTATCTACATTGTTTTCCAGGTATGCCTTTAGGCAAGTTAGCATGAAAACCCAACCACCTTTACTGTTGACCAACAAATCAGTTAATGTCACATGCTCAACAAATCCGCTTTCACATACTGATACAACAACCGTTTTATCATCATTTGGAATTATTTTGATTGAGACAATGCGTTCATCAATTGATTTTTCACCCCAAGAAAAGGTTATTTCCTCACATGGTTGTGCGGAGATAATCTTGATTTCAAAAGGCTCTACAGCGTATTCAGAATAGCCAAGCTCAATTGTTTTGCCAGTTTCCCAGCGGTCGGAGCTTTGGGTAAACCAAAACTTCTGTAGTTGCGTTGGAGCTACAAAAGCCTCATAAACTAAATCTGCAGTGGATTGAATATTCATTTTCGTTTCTAATTTAAGCATCATACATTTACTCCTTTTGAAATGATCGGAAGTCTACTTTTTCTAAAACTTGGTATGATGTAGAAATCATCACACCGTTCCAAATGAAACGTGTTTGCGATTTCTTTCGCAAAAGGTCAGCATCTTACATTTTTCCGTTTAAATCCTACTCGTCCCTTGCTAATCGCTTGCTGAATGGTTGCCGCAGCAGTTAAGACGCATTTCTCATTGCCAAGTGCTTCTTCGGCCTCTTTAATATTATTGGCTACTGAGATCGCTTTTTCATGAAGCGGCAGATAAGAAATACCGATTGCTCCAACCAAACTGTTCATTGCAAATTTTGCTCGTTTTGGCTGGTCATGAATAGTCTTTTCAATTACCTCTAGCATCTTATTTAGTTTATCCTTTTCAAATTCTACATCTCTACGGTTTCCAATAAGCCAACCATAGCAATTGTAGCCAGCTGATATATATAATTCCTTGCCGCTTGCAATCCATTTGTCAGAAACCGCCTGAGCAATGTTCGTTTCTGCAAGCGTTATCGCTACAATATAGTCAGAAATCATATGAAAATAGGCAGCTTTGATCCACCGATCAAAGTCAGCTTCTGTCATCAATTTCGGGTCAGCGACCATCCCAGCTAAGTACATAGCATCGTAGTTGCCGGTTTCGTAAAGTTCATCTGCAAGTGGCTGGTTTATTTTGATTTTCTTAACAAGTGGTTTCATTGCACCAGTTGCAACACCAAAAAGCGGCTCACAAGCACCTTGGGATATGTATACTTTCTTAGTTCTCTCGGTGCCAAGTTCTTCTAACTCTTGCAAAACAGTTTGTAAATGCATAATGCCCTCCAAATTTTTTAGTAAGAATTTAAAAAATCTTATTTTGTGATTCTCCACAAAAAGACAGTAGCCTATTGATGAATCATTGACCATTACGATCTAGTTCTTAATCCATTATACATCGCACTTGA
>JAVBKB010000084.1:0-2693 GCA_031554275.1 Caryophanales bacterium
AGTATACTCAATTTCCTTCATTGGATTGTTTGCATCAGAAATACTTTGACCAACACGATTACGAAGTCTAGCGCAGTTTCCATCTGGCTTTTTAACTTCTGTTAACATATTTGTTGCATCAAATTGATACTTTGCATAAAGTCGATCATTTAGAAATTGATGAGTTAAATTTCCTCTTTTATCATAGACCACGGTAGCCTAACGACTTATGCGGCGCCCTTCTGCCAGCGATTTTCAGCTCCGCAATCGTCGTCACATTGTACATTTCTAAGAACGTAAATTTCCCAGGAATCGAGTTCGTCACTTGCACAATTGCGTAAAATGCAAACTAGATTCATAAAAATCCGAATTAACAGCTTAGGCAAACAGTTTCGTAGAAAAATGAAGAATGGAGGGCAAGTAAAGGCGCCGTTCACCCCTCTTCTTATCATTTCTACGCTTCTGTTTGTTTGTCTAAAGCCAATCCAGCCAGAAGGCTTTTTGGTGAAAAGGATGTTTGCGAATCCTTCACACCTACCATTTGGGCGGTTCACTCAGCTGTGCTTCGCAAAGGAACTGGGTTAGCTTTTTTGAAGGTCAATTGTTGAGGGTTTCATGCCCATTACTTTTGCGAATCTTTTCTTAGATTTTCAATGAACTCTTTTTGACCTGGTGCTTCTTGCGCTGACCAACTGCCATCAGTAATCGATACAATGAATCCGTTACCGAAAAATAGTTTGGTAGTAGTGCCATTTGTCTTCGAAATGGTTGCACTATATTCATCGTATGATGTAACCGTTGCACCCATGTACGTCTCATCTGGTAGTTTGACAAAGTTCATATGAGCAAGTAAGTTTGCTGGTGCATGCACTTTGTCTATGAAATGCCTTTTAAAAAAGTCTTCGCGAATTGATGGATCAGTTGTTGTCATAAAAGTGATCAAATCCTCAGCCGAACCATGACTCATGCCTTCCTTTGCATTCGAAATGGCTTTTTGAAATTTTTGTTCTTGTTTGGCTGATTTTTCTGCTCTAATATCAGAATACATTCGTAAGTTTAGTGTAATTAGTAGTATCAAACATACTAAAATAATACTTACTTTCTTTGGGATTTCTAATGTTTTATATAGTGCATATAGTATTCTACCAAAATTACGGGTTGGGAATTTTAAGATCGTGTTCGGTTACGCGAACTTTTGACTTTATTAAGCGAAAAATTATTGAGGATTGAGAATCGCTTTAACGCAGGGAAAGTGACCGTGACAAGTCTCTAAGATGCTTTCCAATCCAAAAGGCGAGGAAGACAAAACCAGTTGCAAGACCCTATTAATGAACTGTTTGAAAATTATAGGTTATGTCGCCTATTCAAATCATTTGTTTGTACATACAATACAGCAATGAAAATAAAAAGTGTACAGTTGGGTGGTCAACACAACACACAGGTTTGGAGAATAAAATGATTACTATTAGCCTATGCATGATTGTTAGAAACGAAGAAAACCATCTAGCAAGGTGTCTTGAAAGTGTAAAGGATGTAGTAGACGAAATAATTATAGTGGATACAGGGTCAATCGATAAAACAAAAGAAATAGCCTATCGGTATACAGATAAAGTATATGATTTTGAATGGGTGAACAATTTTTCATTAGCTAGAAATTATTCCTTTTCAAAGGCTACCAAACAGTATCAAATGTGGTTGGATACTGATGACATTGTTTTAGAAGAAGATAAGCAAAAAATATTAAGGTTGAAGTGTGAGTTAAAGTCAGACATTGATATTGTTACATTTAAATATAATACTCACTTTGATAATGATAACAACCCAATTTTAACTTCAACAAGAGAGCGGCTGTTTAAAGTAGAAGGAAATTATCTTTGGAATGATCCTGTCCATGAGTACGTTGAACTTAGAGGTAATATATATCATGCCAATGATATTTTCATCACACATAGAAAAGAAACCAATCATACAAATCGAAATTTAAAAATATACGAAAAACTAGTAAAAATAGGTAAAAAACTTAACCCAAGAAGCCTCTATTATTTTGCTCGTGAGTTAAAAGACCACAAAAGATATATAGAAGCTATTTATTATTTCGAACAATTTCTTGAAGGTAAATCGGGGTGGGTAGAAGATAATATTGCGGCCTGCTACGATTTGGCATTGTGTTATAGAACGCTTAATAATGAAGAAAAAGCTTTTCAGTCGCTATTGAAAAGCTTTGAGTATGATTCACCCAGAGCGGAGATAATCTGCGAAATTGGTTATTATTTTATGAATAAAAAAAACTACCAACGCGCTTTAAAATGGTTTATGTTGGCTACTTCCCTAGAAAAACCAAACACATTAGGTTTCTTACTCAATAATTATTGGGGATTCATACCTAACATTGAATTATCTGTCTGTCATGATAAATTAGGAGAAATTGAAAAAGCGGCATATTTTAATGAAGTAGCTTCTAAATTCAAGCCGAATTCAGATAAGGTTTTGTACAACAGAAATTATTTTGCCGCCTTGAAACAAAAATGAAATATTAACTTGAAAAAGTTGTTTAAAGAAAATATCAAATAAATAGAAAGTGGGGAATTAAATAAATGTCTTCATTCGAAGATTGGGATAAGGACGATTACGATTGTGAGTCCGATTACGACTGTGAATTAGATTACGATTGTGAATTAGATTACGATTGTGAGTTCGATTGTGATTGTGAATTC
>JAVBKB010000153.1:0-9104 GCA_031554275.1 Caryophanales bacterium
CTGGTGCAATTGCTCTAAACTATATAATTGGTTATTTCGCAACTGATTTCGATAATAAATGGATTTGTTTCTTGATTTTACAAGGAGTTCAAATTGTATTATCTATGTATGGATTCCATTCAATAAAATGGGTTGAATCAATTATTTCTACTGTGATTATTTTGGCAATGGTTTATCTGTTTGTTCTTTTAGTTAGAGATCACAGTGATGTAATAAGCCAAAAATGGTTCCAAGCAGATGGTACTTGGGGATGGCAATTCTGGGCATTTATTGTTGGGTTCTTGGGTAACTATGCCGCAATTTTCTTAAGTGCAGCCGACTATTCTCGTGAATTAAAGCCTGGATTTAGTACTGGAAAACGCGGACTATTATACTTTAGCCCAATTGTTATAGCTTATGGTACAGTGTTAGTAATCGGGGCTATGCTTGCATCAGCAACTGGGAATTCTAGTCCAGTTGATGCGATGAGAATTATTTTTGCTAATGATCAAATTACTTTGTTTGTTAACGTATTTATCGTTCTTGGAGTTATTGCAGTAAACATGGTTGCAAATATAATTGCACCTGCATACGTCCTTCAATATTTAACAAAAATGAAATACAAACTAGCAGTAGTCATTGTTGGATTACTGGCAATTGCAACTTTCCCTTGGGTGTTAGTAAGTCCAGAGTCTTCAGAAGGACTAGGAACGTTTATTCATATCTACTCAGCTTTTCTAGGTCCAATTGTGGGAATATTATTGGTAGATTATTATTTATTACGTAAACAAAAAATTGATGTTAAGTGGCTTTATGATGATAAAGGTCCATTTAAGGGCGTTAATTATGCCGCATTTATAGCTTTAGCTATTGGAGCAATACCAGGGTTAATATGGGTTGATTATTCATGGTTTGTAGGTTTCCTTGCAGGAGTTCCTGCCTACATCCTAGCTTCTTATTTATTACGTAAAACTTCAAAATTCTCTAAAGGTACAATTTTCGAGAACAAGTAATTCAGTAAGATCAAGAAAATTAACGGAGCATACGAGACACCGATTGTGGTTCGGTGCTCCGTTTCTCATTTAAAGTTAGAAATTGACCGCTTTCAAAGTGGAAAAAAATATTTATTTAAGGAGGAAAGCACATGGCAACGTTTGATCTATTACTAAAAAACGGAACAGTTGTATTTCCAGCAGGTGAGAAGAAAGTTGATATCGCTGTTTCTGAAGGTAAGATTGTAGAAATCAATCCGTCCATTAACGGAACAGCAACAGAAACAATCGATGCAAGTGGACTTCATATTTTCCCAGGGATGATTGATGCACATGTTCACTTTAACGATCCAGGTCGTACAGATTGGGAAACAATTACAAATGGAAGTAGTGCATTAGCAGCAGGGGGTGGCGTCGGATTTTTTGACATGCCATTAAATTCAGAACCACTTGTACTTGATGCGAAAAGCTATAACGCTAAGTTAGCAGAAGCTAAGACAAAGTCACTTGTTGATTATGGATTATGGGGAGGGTTAACACCAAAAAGTGTACCGAACCTTGAGGAGCTTGCTGAATGTGGTGTCATTGGTTTCAAGGCATTCAATTGTCATAGTGGTCTCGATGACTTTCCAGGTGTAGATGATTGGTCAATTTACAAAGGGATGGAGATTGCAGCGAAATTGGGTATGCTCGTGTGTATTCACTGCGAAAATGATTTAATCACAGCGAAAATGTTCCAAGAAGCATTAGCAGCTGGCAAAAGCACAGCTCGAGAATTTCTCGATTCAAGACCTGCTTTCACTGAAACGGAATCCATTCAGCGTATGGTAGCTTTTGCGGAAGAAACTGGTTGCGCACTTCATATCGCACATGTCAGCACCGCCCGTGGTGTTCAAATCTGCACTGAAGCAAGAGCTCGCGGTGTAAATGTGACTTGTGAAACATTACCTTCATACCTAGTATTCACTGATAAAGATGTTGAAAGAATCGGGACACTTGCAAAATGTTGTCCACCACCACGTGATGGCGATAATCGTGAGAAACTCTGGCAAAGAGTTTTCAATGATGAAGTCGTTTTGGTAGGTTCAGATCATTCTCCAGCTACTGCGGAATTGAAAATCAATGATAATTTCTTCAAGGCATGGGGCGGTATTTCAGGTGTTCAAACTACACTAAATGCTTTACTAACTGAGGGATATCATAATCGTCAATTTCCACTTGCAAAGATCGCAGCGCTAACATCAAGTAATGTCGTCGATCGTTTTAAAGTGAAGGGAAAAGGGAAGATTGAAGTCAACTATGATGCGGATTTTGCTATCGTTGACTTAAATAAAGAATTCACATTGAAGAATGAAGATTTATTTTATAAAAATAAAATTAGTGCCTATGTAGGACAGCATTACAAGGGTAAAGTTGTTCAAACTATTCTACGCGGTACGACTGTATTTAAGGATGGAAAGATTACATCAAAACCGATTGGTCAACAAATTAAACCAGTACTTTAAGGAGTGAATTTCATGTTTGATACGATTATCAAGAATGGTAAAATCGTTACAGTAGATGCTGTTTTGGCGGAAGATCTCGCAATTCAAGATGGAAAGATCGCGAAGATCGGAAAAAATCTAGGCGAAGCAAAGGAAGTAATTGATGCACATGGGAAATTTGTATTCCCAGGACAATTAGACACACATGCACATATGAATGATCCTGGATTCACATGGCGAGAAGATTATGTTTTCGGATCAGAAGCAGCAGCAATCGGTGGGGTTACGACTATCATTGATATGCCGTTACAAAATGAGCCAGCTTTAACAAATAAGAAAATCTTTCATGACAAGGTCGCTGCGTTAAAAGACTCTTCAGTTGTTGACTACGCATTCTGGGGAGGCCTCATTGACGACAACGTTGAGGACCTAATCGAACTCGATGCACAAGGTGTTGTCGCATTGAAATCATTTATTGGACCAGTTTCACCAGATTATTCTTCTTGTACAATGGGGATTGTTCGTGAAGCTCTTGAAAAGACAAAATCGGTGGATGCTATGGCAGGTTTTCATTGTGAAGATTACTCAATTATCAAGCGAGAAGAAGGTCGTGCATTGAAGGATGGACGCAATACTCGAAAAGGGTTCTTCGAGACAAGACCACTTGTTGCTGAGTTGATCGCCACAGAAAGCATCATTATGCTGGCGAAAGAATTTGGAGCGAAAGTGTACATTTGTCATGTTAGTCATCCAGATGTAGCTGAGCTAATTAAAAAGGCGAAAGCTGAAGGTGTAAATGTAATTGGTGAAACATGTCCGCATTACTTAGTATTCACTGAAGATAACCTTATCGAAAGCGGAACTATCTTCAAATGTGCCCCACCATTACGAACTGCAGCTGATAGAGAGAAACTTTGGGACTATGTAATTGATGGAACAATTAGTTGTATCGGTTCAGATCATTCACCTTGTGCGCCAGAAGAGAAAGATGAGCAAACTCATGGAGTTCTAGGTGCATGGGGCGGAATTAGCGGCCTTCAAACTGGTTATCAAGTGATGTTTGATCTTGCAGTCACGAAACGCGGCTTGGATCCAACACTACTTGCCAAAAGAATGGCATACGATTCTGCCAAAGCATTTGGGTTATATGGTAAGAAGGGATCTTTAGAAGTAGGCTTTGATGCAGATATCGTGATTATTGATCCAGAGAAAGAGTGGGAGATCACACCTGATTCACTATTCTATAAGAACAAAATCTCAGCATTTGTGGGATTGAAGGGGAGAGGGCTCCCGATTTGCACACTAGTCAGAGGACAAGTTGTAGCAAAAGATAACAAAATTGTTGCAAAACACGGCTATGGTCAACTTGTTAAGAAAATTAAATAACTAGATAACACAGATTGCACTTAGCATTTGCTAGGTGCGATTTTTTTATCAAAAAAAGATAAAAAGAAATAATAAATATTCAATTGACAGTTGTGATATAGAGAATTATTATGATTATAGGAATATTTTTTTATCCATATTGCATAATAATTCGGAAGATTCGTTTATTAAAATTATCATAGGTGAGTGAGGATTATGTCGACAGAAAAAGGGAAAAGTAAGTTAGAGTATTGGATGAAGGTTATCGCAATCTTTTTCTCTGGATGGATTGTGATTTGGATCTATCGTTCAATTCTAACACCGATTTTCCCAGAGATCAAAGAAACATTGGGAATCACATCGGATAAACAAATGTCATTAATTCCTATGGTATTTTACGTTTTCTACACGTTCATGCAGATACCTTCAGGACTAATGGCAGATAAGTTTGGTAGGAAAAGAATTGTTTCCATTGCTTTCTGTGTTTTTGCAGCAGGTATGACGACTATAAGCTTTTCATCTACATTAACAATGGTGCTAATAGGAGCTGCTTTAGTAGGTATTGGTCAAAGTGCATATTTTGGATGTGCATACTCGATAGCAAATACTGTTGTTGAGCCTAGCAAAAGAAGCTTCTCATCAGCAATCGTTAACTGCGGTTGTGCTTTAGGTACAATATTAGGACTATTTAGTTCTATTTACTTTGTATCAGAAATGGGCATTGACTGGCGAATACTACTAAGAATAATGGCGGTTTTTGCAGTGTTAGTTGCAATAGTATTTGCAACACAATTGCAGAATGACAAGCCGGTAGTTAGCGGAAGCAAAGAGCAACATGAAAAGGTGGATTTCTTGAAATTAATCCGCAACTCAAAGTTAATTGCTGCATTCTTTTTATACTTCGCTACTTGCTATGGCTATTACACAATTGTTACATGGTTGCCAGCATTCCTGAGAGAAGAGCGAGGGATAGAAGGATCGATGCTTGGCTATGTCGCTTCAATTGTTGCGATAGCATCAATTCCCGGAGCGCTTTTGATCAGTAAGTTTACAGACAAGAACAAAAGTAAGAAAATCATCATTCTTGTTGTTTTAGAAATTCTCTCGGCAATCACCTTATTCCTAGCGATACAGTCTTCACAGATTGCTGTTTTGATTATTGCGCTTGCTGCCTATGGTTTTATCGGGAAAATGGCAGTGGATCCGATTCTCGTTTCCTATATAGTTGAGGCCACACCAAAAGCTGCTTACGGCAGAGCGCTAGCATTCCTAAACTTTAGCGGAATGCTAGGATCAATCATTTCTGCATTTACAACAGGGGCGATTTCCGATAGTGTCGGAACACTTGCAATAGGATTCTACATCGCTTGTGTATTGATCGTAATTGCGACAATCGTTTTGATCATTACGAATGTAAGAGCAGCAAATAATTCTTCACAACAACCATTGTGATTCATAAAATTCACGCATAAGAGATTTTGAGTAACTAAAACATTAACTTTGAAAGCTTAATCAACAGATGATTATGTCATCTAATGATTAAGCTTTTTAAATTGAATAAAATGAATCAAAAATGGGTAAGGATGGAATGAGCAATTTGAAGAGTGCTTTCCATGGTAATCAAGTCACTTGAAAAAATAATTATTTAGTTTACATAATATATATTATAGGAAGTCGCAAGAAGGACAATTTTAACTATAGAAAATAACCAAAAACAAGGCGCTTCCGTTTTTGTGTTCTATAAGGTTAGTTTTACAGTTTCAAAAGTCCAACTATAATTAGTCGGTAACTAGACTACTCCACGAATTTATCATCAATCAAACGATTGATTAAGTTCCTTGCATTTCTCCATTCATGTACTGCGTTTTCATATGCTTCAGTACCTTTCTGGGTAATTGTATAGTACTTTCTGCGGCCGCCTTGGCTTTCGTCTCCCCAGTAAGATCTGATGAAGCTAGCTTTTTCTAACCGTTTCAAGCTGGAATAAAGTGAAGGTTCCTTTAATTCGTACTGACCACTACTGAACAAAGTGACTGAACGGATTATTTCGTAGCCATAACTATCCTGCTTCCTTAATACTCTCATGATTATCGTATCGATATGCCCTCTAATAAGATCGCTGCTAATTGCCTCATTCATACCTACGCCTCCATTGAATCATAATGCCTACTCATAATTTTCCACATAAATAATGTTATCCACAATAATTGCATTGTAACACATATTACCATGCCTGACGATGTATTTTGCCTACAGTAGCTTTCACTGTGTATAACTCTGCTTTTTCCACAACTTTATGAGGTTACAAAACCAAAAAAAATAGCCTAGATAACCTTGGAAGATTATCTAAACTATTGAGTTTTTATACGAATCTTAGGAAGTTGTTTACAATTTCTCAGCAATCTCTTTTGCTTTTGTCCATCCATCCTCTTGTATAATTCTGCCCTGTTTCATCAGATTGCCTAGTGCTCTTTTGAAAGCAGCTTTGCTCATGCCGAATCGATTTTCAATTTCTTCAGGAGTTGATTTGTCGGAATAAGGCATCACTCCTTGGCGTTCTAGCAAGTATTGAAAGATTATTTCGGCGTCATCTTCCAAACGTTCGTGCACTCTTGGCAGAAATGAACCGTTGATATCTCCCTCATTTGAAATACCAATTACTCGCCCTTTTACTCTCTCTCCAAGCCTTGGCTCCTCTAATCGTTCACTTTCATGGACAAAGCACCGATAGAAATCATCTGTTACAACAAATGTTCCTACTTTAAGTAAACGATAGACATACCCATTGAAATCCTTATTCTTCATTTCAACTGGTGTTGTATAAGTATGATCAAGAATCACGCTTTCAGTCGCTAACCGTGCAAATAGTCGTTGCAAACGATCCACTTTCAGGGTAATAAATAGTTTATCGCCAACAGCAGGCCACAAATCTTTCAACTTTGGTAGGTCATCCCCCGAAACAAGGACATCCTTTGAAAACCCCACTTTAACGAAAACCCCCATATTCGGTTCAACAGAAACTACTTCTGCCCAATCATATGCATCATCAAGCATAGATTCAGGAATGTTGGTAGTAGCAGATGCCCTACCTTGCTTATCATTAAAAATAAACACATATTTGTAGTCGCCAATCTCAATCTCACCAGTACAATCACGATGATGCAAAAGCACTGATTCATCTGCTGTATTTGTTAAGAAATATCCATAATCTACTGCACGTTCAACTTTTAACTCAATAACACTTCCAACTTCAATTCTCATTTTGGCCTCTTATCAAATATTTATTTCTTCTTCATTCTACCGAAAAAAAGCGTTGGGTACAATTTTTCATAGAAAATAATTGATAAAATATATGTAGCTCGATATAATTTAATTGTTAACAATAACTGTAGCGAATGGTTAACAATTAGGAGGGTTTATGAAACTACAGCTTAGAGATTGGATTATTTCTGCATTATTTGCTTCGATTATTGCTGTACTTGCACAAATCAGCATCCCAATACCGATTTCACCTGTACCGATTTCAGGGCAAACGCTTGCTGTAGGTTTAGCTGCTACGATACTTTCAACTCGGTGTTCCCTGCTTGCAATCACTATTTATTTATTAATGGGTGCGATAGGACTTCCTGTTTTCAGTAATTTCAAAGGCGGTTTATCTGTAATATTTGGTGTAACGGGCGGATATCTTATTTCATTTATCTTAGTTGCCTTTTTGATTAGTTTTTATCTCGAAAGAACTAGTTATCGCTTAGCAAATGCGATCATCATAAACCTAATTGCAATGATTATTACATTGATCATTGGGGCAATCTGGTTGAAAATACTGTCTTCACATAGCTGGCACAATGCATTAATAGCTGGGATATACCCTTTTATCCCTCTTGGTATTGTAAAAGGATTTGCTTCGGCATGGTTGGGTATCACTATTCGTCAACGATTGGTTAAATTGAACATTTTGAAATTTACGAAAACGTGAAAATTGTAATACATACAGCAAAAACTCTCCTTTAGAACTAGAATTGGTATTTTCAATTCTTGCCCCCTGGGAGAGTTTTTTCCTGATTAGCGCTTTGTTACACTCGACTACACGATTTTTGTCTATTTGTCTTTAAATTTCTCCTGTGCTTTTTTAATAATTTTCGAATTATACCCCACATCAGCATTCTTACCTTCCATAATTTCAATTTCCTTTGTTTCTAATGGGATTTTTCCTTGAGTTACACCTGCAATGTAATAGAAGTTTTCATCTGGATAGTACTTTAAGTAAAGCACATATTTTTTCCCTTGCTTCATCAATTGATAGCCACTTTCATGTATATTGGCATTTTTACTTTGATCAAAATATTCATGCTCGAGCACTGTTATGATTGCATTTTTTTCTATCTTCAATGAGCTTTCATTCTTTACCACTTCTTTAATCTTAAATTCTGTAAAAGTACGGCTACCTTCATCTGATTCAAGGGACGAGATCTTTGCAAGCTTAGCCGGTTTTGTTGTTTGCCCAACAACAATTATCGGTATGCCTGCCTCCATTTCTTCGAAAGTAGAAAAGCCGCCTGATGACACATCTACGACGATATCTTCGACGTTATCGTCATTGAGGTCAGCAGAGACAAGTTCAACATCAACTTCCCGTGACTGATATAGAAAAATCCCTGCGACTACTAAAAAAACTGCAAATATTGATAGAATCAAAACCTTTTTTTTCCCCATGGAACTTCCTCCTCTTATTGTGGATAGTATCCTCGAAATGTGAACGCTTACTGTCCTACGAAAACTTTTTCTAGTTATTTTCATAAAAATGTCTTCTGAATATACTAATAAATTGCTTCTATTCCCCA
Source organism: Caryophanales bacterium (assembly GCA_031554275.1). Taxonomy (GTDB): domain Bacteria; phylum Bacillota; class Bacilli; order JARBTR01; family JARBTR01; genus JAVBKB01. Next base: position 8,662 of record JAVBKB010000153.1, read on the forward strand.
CCAATCATCATTTGTCAGCCATGGTCCACTCAAATTTTCGGTCGCAGGGTTCATGATTGTATAACCTGATGCATTATAACCCAAGCTTTTTAACGTTCTAGACTCGTGATCAAGTCCAATTGCATGTAGAATTTCGTGCAAAACGATCGCTTCTTGCGTTCCTCCACCATAATACAATGATCCCTTATAAATAGTAATTTTTTTCTGATTCCTATCCCACATGAGTAATGAAGTACTTGCATTTACATTTCCCTTAAATTCATCCACATAGATAAATTGTAGGTTTAAGCCTATGGCATTTTTCCTAAACTCTATGTAACCAGATGTATTCATTGTACTCATAGCTCTAGTGATGAATCCTTCCCAGCCGCGATTAACAGCACTACTGTCTATTACGTAAACAAGATTTTGTGGTGAACTATACTTCCAGCTTGTATCCACGT
>JAVBKB010000021.1:0-3660 GCA_031554275.1 Caryophanales bacterium
TGATGCAGAGGTAGCTATCCAATCCTGTTGCAGCACCGACAATTGATTCCCCTAACGCCGCAACATTGACATCAGTTTTAAATCCCACTGGCACACCAATTGCTTCCTGTATCGCTTGTAAAAAGGGATAGTCCCCCCGACCCGGTTCTGATGTTGTCGTGATATGACCGTTTGCTGCATATTTGCGATTTAAATTAACTTGATTCGGCACCCCCTTCCCGATTGCATCCAATTGTAAATGTGGAAGAAAGGAATCAGTAAATCTATTGTCGCTGCAGGTGTCGTTGTACTGAACTGTACCCGCTGAGCGATTGTTCCATCCTCATCACCTACTACACAAATAAATTTGTCCCACCAGCCTCAATTGCATCTAGTCACACAAACCACCTTCAATTTAATTTTTCAAAAGAAACACCTATTCATAGGGTTGCCCAATAAAAGCCTTATTCGTAGCTACGTCCCGATAAAAAAAGGCATTTTTCTTCAACTTCTTTTCTCCCGTTTGCAACTGCAGTGAGACCAAACCATAACGATTTTTAAACGAATTCTTCCAACTAAAGCAATCAATAAATGTCCATAAATGATATCCGAAACAATGACTTCCCTCTTCAATTGCCTTCGCCAAATAGTAGAGATGCTCTTTGATAAAATCGGTTCGGTAATCATCCTGAATCATTTCATCCTTCAGAAATTGTTCCTCCCCCTCTACGCCCATTCCATTCTCTGAGAGATACCACTTGATGTTTCCGTATTCATTCTGGAGTGTTTTCGCTATCTGATAGACGACACTTGGCTCGATCGCCCAACCCCGATGTGGATTAATTCTAACGCCATTCGGCATATACGTTTCATAATAAAACCACGGAAAAAAAGCTTCTTCAGCGTACTGAGTTTGTTTCCGGATATAAACTGGCTGATAATAATTAATCCCTACAAAATCAACTTTCTCAAAGGTGGTAATTGGATCTATCTCGATCGCATGCCTCCTCAAAATCTCTAGGTAATCCCTGTTATATTCAAGTTTAACGCAAGGATCCAAAAATATTTTATTCGTAAAAACATCATACACATGTCCAGCATAATGATCTTCTGCGGCGTTTGTTATCGGAGTTAGAAGGTCTAAAACAATGCCAATTTCCTTTGAATAGTTCTCTTTATAAAAACTGGTTGCAAGCATGTGCGCTTCTAAAATATGATTATTTGCGCTGACATAGGCCTGTGTACTTTTCTGGCATGGATAAATATCATTGTTTAAATAGGCACCGGCGGTAAACGCAACAGGTTCATTAAATGTAATCCACTTGTCAACATACACATCAAATAGCCGAAAGCATACCTTCGCATATTCCCCGTACAGCACGGCAACCTGATTACTTAGCCAACCACCGTAGGTCTCCTCTAGAACAAACGGTAAATCAAAATGAAATAAATTCACATACAGGTCAATATTTGCACCCTTAATCGCCTTAAAGTAATCTCGGTAGAAAGCAACACCTTCTTCGTTGATAGTTAATTGAACAGGATCAACAAAAATCCGACTCCACTGAATTGACGTTCGGAATGAATTTAGATGACACTTCTTCATCAATTCAACATCCTGCAAGTAATCATAGTAAGTGTTACATGCAGGATCGTTCCCTACCTGGTTTTGAAAAACTGCCGGCGTTGTTCTATACCAGTAATCCCAAATTGACTCAATTTTCTTATTTGTTGCGCCTTCAGATTGTGGCCCACTTGTTGCAGCGCCAAAACTAAAGTCTTTAGGAAATTGTATTTTCAAATCTGAATACCTCCCAAATACTCGATTAAACGTTTATCGCATCTAGCTACCCTTACCTTAGCTTACACTTATGCACACAATTTAAGTTTATGTTATGAGTGACTTTTTAGCATGTTTATTTTCTGCTATTTCGTTAATTTGAGGTCGAGCAGAAACGATAACGGATGACGCTTCTTTTTTTACACCACAAGATAAATGTCCATTTATGTTCAGTTAAACAAAGAGTCTAAGCAATTTCTAGTATCTGAGTTCGGTACTCAGCTGGGCTCTTTTTCTTCGGTTCATCAGTGGTACGGCAGTAGCCATAACATCGATAATGGACATCATAAACTTCTTTTATTTCTTCTTTTACTTTTGCATATTGATCTATCTAATTCAATCGATCTTCCCAATAATAACTATATCGCGAGAAATGCCAGCGACTTCAACCAAATCCACAACACCATCCTTATCCCTTAGTTCATAGATTAATTACACGTTGATTTGGTTTGTAATTTTTCTTGTTTTTGAACTAAAGCATTCAACTTTTAAATATGCATTCTCCATTTCTAGCCGTTCTATTTTTCATGGTATCCTTTTACGCTAACTTCCGCGTGTGTTGGTATTAGATTTTTTGATTCACTTTTGTTAGTCTCTTTCCACATGAACGAACGCCCTTTTTCGTTGTTTCTAAGGTATTTATTCCTCCTTGTTCCAAATTTAACCGCCATCCTCGAATCATTTCAGGATAAGAAACATTGAAAATCGCAGCTGTGTCATACGAGGATGTACCCGTTTTGTTCATATAATTAAGTACATCCATTTTAAGTATTTTGAATAGCTTGTATGCTTTTTCAGGGAAGCCTCACTACCTTGTTGTTCGTATGAACGTATCCAGCCAGTTAGAAAACGACTACTTCATTTCATATCTTTTGCAATTTCCTCCATTGATTCTTTCCCATTGACATAACGAAATACATTAAAACAGCCCCATAAATTATCAGACTGTTGTCTAACATTTATGGGGCTGTTTAAAATGATCCAGATAGTCTAGTTAGCGCTTCACAATTCCAGCTCCCCCATACGCAGCAGTTCCACCACTGCTTGTGATCGCCCTTTCACACCAATCTTCTGCATGGAATTAGAAATATGATTCCGCACAGTTTTTTCGCTAATGAATAACTCTTTAGCGATTTCACGAGTAGTTTTATCCTGAATGAGAAGCTCAAAGACCTCACGTTCACGTTTTGTCAATAAATTTTTTCGGGAAAATTCATTATCTTTCAAGTAAGTAACCCTCCTGACCCTAAGGAAAGGTATATATTTTGTCATTATAGTGTATGAACCTGCTACACATATGTGATTGGGTCATTGGCTTAATTAAACATCACCATAATCAATAAAACATATCAAACGACTACCCCTATTTTTGACTAGATACTTAAAAAGAATAAATGCACAAAAGACATTTCACCGCATTCACTCTAACCCTAGATTTAGTCTTCCTCAAAAAATCTGTGGATAGGCTACACTAAATACGGCAGAAAAAATAAGGACATTGAGGTAAAATAGAAAGAAAGCAAAAGGAGAGAACCTCATGACCGAAAGTAAAAGAGCAAGAAGAACATATACGGACGAATTCAAAAGCCAGATAGTGCAGCTGTACCAGAATGGGAAAAGAAAAAGCAACCTAATTAAGGAATACAGCTTGACGCCATCTGCGCTTGATAAGTGGATAAAGCAGTCAGAAGCAACAGGCTCATTCAAAGAAAAAGATAACAGAACACCAGAAGAACAGGAGCTAATAAGACTGCGTAAGATGAACCAGCAGTTAGCAATGGAGGTAGACGTTTTAAAGCAAGCAGCGCTGATCATGGGACGAAAATAAATGTAATCAAGAA
>JAVBKB010000023.1:0-53279 GCA_031554275.1 Caryophanales bacterium
TTACACCTGCCAAGGCCAAGGTCCTTCATTCCAGTTCCATTTTTGTGCGGTTGCACTTTGCGTGAATTGCTGTAATGGCCCGAATTTCTGCTCAAATTGTGATCTGACTTGATTTTTGTACTCTGCATATTGATGGAATTGATTCTTAGCATCCACGTCACGAGGATGTGTGTCTAGGTACAAGGTTAATTCGAGTAGGAGGAAATCGACGGCTTGCAGTTCCTCAAGTATTTGATAATATTCTGCACTAGGCTGTTGCTCAGCCATATTTTCACCCCTTGCTTTTGTATGGATTTTCATAGCTGTCATACAGGGCTGGCCACAGTGTTCCCTTTTTGATGGCATCTCTAAAGTAGAACTGTGCTAAATTACGGGGTTGCACACCTAAATACAACTGCGGCGGGGTGGAATAGTATTTCAATCCAATAGGTGGACATGGATCGAAAGGGCCATGAAACGGTGCATATGACTTTGTTTTTGTGAATTGTATTTGCTGGTTCATGCATAATCACTCCTCCATGATGCGATAGCTCCTTTCAATTTATTCTTCACTTCTTGTACAAAATGACACAAAACGATTGATCAAGACCGATCACTGATTGTCTAAATTGCATTTTTACAAAAGTTAGATAGAAAATTATTCTCGATTTTTGACGAGTAATCAAGCTTACTGTATAGAGTACTATAGATGCAATTCTATCATTCTGTTATCATTAGGTTTAAAGAATATGATAATGGAGTGTTAAAAAAAATGAGTAATCGACCATTTGGTAGAAAGAAATATGTTTCAGGAGAAAGTGATGAAGTTAATAGACGAGGTGACGGCTTGGATCTTGGCGGTCCTTTAGGTCAAGACAACAGTCATTCAGATAGTTCGGGTGACAATTCATCTAGCAAAAAACAGTCTGGTGGTCCATTACGTACTGCTGGAAAATCATCTCCTATCCTTCTCATTATAGTAGCGGTCGTCTTTATGTTTTTAAACAAAAACGGAGGCACACCAAGTGACATTCCTACTTTTGGGAACTCGAATAACAATAATAGTAACGCAATTATCAATGTTGGAGAATTAGATCGTTCTGTATCCGACAAAGCACGCCCAAAGCAGGGTGTTTCAAACAATGCTGACAGCGCAACAATCATGATTTATATGTGCGGAAGTGATTTAGAATCTCGAGCCGGCGCGGCAACTGCTGACTTACAGGAAATGATGAAAGCTCAAATAGCTGATAATGTGAACATTCTCATAGAAACTGGCGGCTCGCCTGAATGGAAAAACAATATTGTCAGTGGCGAAACCAATCAGATCTACAAACTTACTACAAACGGCATGGAATTGGTTAAAGACGATTTGGGCTCTCGATCAATGGTTGAGCCAGAAACACTATCTGATTTTATCCGCTTTTGCAAAAGTAGTTACCCTGCCGATCGATATCAGCTGATCTTCTGGGATCACGGTGGTGGATCTATTGGCGGTTTTGGCTATGATATGAACCACCCTGGTAGTTCGATGACACTTGACAAAATCGATACTGCTTTGAAAAATGGCGGCTGTTACTTTGATTATATTGGTTTTGATGCCTGTTTGATGGCTACTCTTGAAACAGCAATAACAATGGAGAAATATGCCGATTATCTTATTGCCTCGGAAGAAACAGAACCGGGTGGCGGCTGGTATTACACAAATTGGATCACTAAGCTTTCACAGAATACATCCATTGACACATTGGATCTCGGCAAAGCCATTATCGATGATTTCATAAACTATACTCCACAAGGCTCAACAACGTTATCGCTTATTGACCTTGCTGAGCTCGATGGTACGATTCCTGAAACATTTAAATCATTTTCCAATTCCACAGCAACACTTATAAAGTCAGACAACTTTAAGTTGGTTTCCGATGCTCGCAATGAAGTTCGAGAATTCGGACGTGCATCCGCTACGGATAGTATTGATATCATTCAGTTTGCAGAGAAAATAAACACTCCTGAAAGTAAAGCATTCTCTAAAGCGCTGCAGGGTTGTGTGAAATACAACCTAACAGATGACGGAATGAAGGATTGTGGTGGTATCTCAGTCTATTTTCCTTCTCAAGACTTAAATAAAGTAGATACTGCCTTGAAAACTTTTACGCGACTTAATTTAGATGAAAAATACAGTGAATGTATCAAAAACTACAGCAATTTAGAGGTCGGTGGACAAATTGCTTCGGGACAAGGTACGCTACTGGATACGCTCTTCGGCTCCCTTTTGGCAAATGCTGGCGGCAGTTCCTCAACAAGTAACTCGAAACCAGATGTCGGAAGTTTGATCCAAAGTGCGCTAAGCGGTGGCATGGGCAATATTTTTGGCGGTAAAGCAGTTCCAACATGGGTAGACAAAAACCTTATCCTTGATTCGAGCGATTATCTAAAGGAGAACAGCTTCGACTCAACTCAGCTTATTTTTACTAAAAAGAGCGGGCATGAAATCATTAAATTATCCCAGTCGCAATGGGATCTAGTTCAGGATCTCGAACTAAATGTCTTTGTTGATGATGGTAAGGGCTACATTGATCTAGGACTTGATAATACCTTTAGCTTTGATGACGACGGCGATTTGGAAGCGGACTACGACAAAACTTGGTTGGCAATCAATGGCCAGGTAGTTAGCTATTACTTCCTTTCGAAAGAGGGTACTGAAGAAAACTATGTGATTAAGGGGCGCGTCCCTGCAATGCTAAATGGCGGTCTTGTAGATTTGATCTTGGAGTTTACAGATGAAAATCCTAAGGGAACGGTCTTGGGAGCTCGGATCAACTACAATGGCGTTACAGAAAACGAGGCTAAAGGCTTGCTCACGATTAAAGCAGGAGACAAAATCGACTTTCTCTGTGATTACTACACGTATGGCAAGCAACTTCAAAACAACTACTATTTAGGCGAACAATTGATTGTGAATGGACCCTTAGCCATCAGCAATGTTAATATTGGCAGCAAAAAATATATTGCCGCTTATCGTTTTACCGATATTTATCAAAATAAATACTGGACACCGAGTATTAAAGGTCAATAATCGTACACCGGTGAAAAACTATTCTAGATCGCTATATTTCTGAGAGGCCATGAGTAGTCTAGTGAAAAGCTGTCCCTTGGGATGGCTTTTTTCTATGAGTTCCTTTGGCTTTCTATCCAAGAAATCGATACTTAATTTTCGTATTGGCGGGTTGCCAATTATGGTAGAATGAGTATACAACTCTGTGCAAAGGCAGTTACAACATTTAATGAATTTATTTGGATGGTGAAAAACGAGAAGACCTTTCGAGTTTCAGCCCAGTATTTAATCCTGTAATTATAAGAGCCAGACGTTCTATCCGTCACTTAGTGTGGTTGTTTGGAAATCAGAGATTTGCTACTGACTATGAATTAAATCTTCGCCATTGATATATCAATTTTGAATCACAGCAGTTTATTGAATGATCGGAAAGTGGGTAGTCATGAAGAAATCTGAAAAACTAGTTAGAATTATTTATTACTCTGGTTCGCTATTTTTTGCGCTTACAATATTTCTACTTATAGGTGTGTTTGTAGATATTAGTTTTCCCTTCTCGTCATTTATAATTATTTTATATTTGCTTGTTCTTGCAATATTTTTCTCAGCGGCCATATTGTTGTTGATAAGAAGATTTTTAAAATTGAACTCAAGAGAACGATGGAGAAGTGTTCGAAAGTTTGGTATCACTTTTGTTTTCCTAACCGGTTTGAGTCTTCTATTTACGATAATAATGCAACAAGATTTAAATATTTTTACTCTTTTGGGCGTAAGTACGGGTTTCTCGGCCACATTAGCTATTTTTGGTTCTGAGAGTTAGGTATTCTAATTGCTTCATTACAACAGCGACTTGATGAATGTGAATTCAGCACGGTTTGTCTGATCATAGCTCAGCAACAAACTACGGCAATTCTCGTTTTTTTCCGATCGAGATGAAAAATACTGGTTGACAGAAAATTCGCTTCGGCATTTTCTGTCAACCAGTGGCTAATGGCTTCATTCAATATGTAATTTAAGTAATTAATCAAAAATCTTTTTGAAAATCTTCGTTACCAGAAACTCTGACTTCTGACCTTTTTTCTCCTTGCTTGACTTTTTTTCATCGGAAGTCGACTTCTCATTTTTATCAACTGCTGTGTTGCTATTGAAGTCTAAGAAACACAACGGTGGATAAAGTACACACCACCAATTATCTCCTGCCGCTTCCCCAATTGAGACAACAACCGCTTCATAGGTTCCTGCTGGGTAGAGATAGTCACCATACATTTTGGTCGGAAATTCTGCTGGTCCAAGTGTTACTTGAACATTTTGGTCAATCTTAGCATTCGCCAACTCCTGCTTTGCAATGGCGTCAATCTCTTGCAGATGGCTCTCGATCACTTGGTGTGATGCTCCGTAGGAATCTAAATCCTGCACCCACCCATCAATACTTGCTTTCACCTTGTCACGGATAACGCGTTTAATCTCCTGGTCATCATCCAAATTGCTGTTCGCAAGTATTCGCAAGCGAATCGCTTCTGATGGAATCACTTTCTTATTGTTCACTGTTGCTGAAGTTGTTGATACAAAGCTGAATAAAGTGCTAAATCCTAATGCTAAGATATACATAACTGCTAGATATTTTTTCATTTGAGCTCCCCCTCTGACCACATTATGGACAAGCGGAAAGGAAGCTAAACACTTATTTGATAATAAAAAAGAGCTTCAAGAGAATAACGACTGGCCAATATGTGAAATCCTATAGAAACAGCCTTATCCTCCTTTGAGTCGGTGATTCACTTGGTGCTCTGCCAAATATTCTCTACTACCCATTCACGCTCGCAAACACCATTCGCTCTCTCCCATTAATATCATTTACTATCTCAACTTTACTGCCAATCAGAGCTTGTTGCAGCATTCCTGCCACTGCCTCCCCTTGCCCACTACCAATTTCTAATCCTACGACAGCTTCAGAAGACAAAACCTGTGGGAGCATCGGGATCATTTCTCGATACAGGTCTAACCCATCCTCACCACCAAACAACGCTAGCTCCGGATCATAATTCCGGACAACATCCTGTAGCGATTCCCGATCACCAAGCGGAATATAAGGTGGATTCGACAAAAGGACATCTACTTTCATGCCTGAAGCTATTAGTGGTTCAACCAAGTTTCCTTGCAGGAATTGTACTTTATTTGCACCAAGGTTTAGTGCATTTTCTCTGGCAACCTGAATCGCTGCAGGTGAAATATCAACTGCAATCACCTTTACGCTCGGTAGTTCCAACTGCATTGTGATTGCAATGCAACCGCTACCAGCTCCAATATCGGCAATTGTTAGCGCTTCTGCTGTACTAAGCACTTTCGCTCTTTCAAGCATCTGGCAAACCAATTCCTCTGTTTCTGGACGCGGGATTAGCACATGCTCATTAACGACAAATTTTCTACCAAAAAACATTTCGTACCCAATAATATGCTGAATCGGCACGCCACTCAACGCATGCTCATTGATGCCACTGAAATAGACCTCAAGTATCGCTTGAGGCAATTTCATTTGCAAATCAGACAACAATTTCGCCCGAGAACACTCCAGATGATGCATCAACAATAGCGCTGCTACGTTCTCTTCTCGCTGATTTTTATGTAAAATTTCCTTAGCCTTGCTGAGTGCTTCGTGAATCGTAATCTCCACTAAACCATGTTTTAAATTTTCCAACTTTAAACCCCTAGATAATTAGAAAACAGCCTACTTATGATAGACTGTTTATCATTTTTCGTTATTTTATCATACTTACTCTAATCTCAATACATATAGTTCTTTATCGGGTCTATACATGTAGAGCAGGTCATTTGCTACAAACTGGGCTGAATACTGATCTTCTTCTTTAATCTCTATTTTTTTCAGTTGTTCACCCGTTCCAACAGAATATACGTAGACAGTAACTATGTGCGAACCTTCTACACGTGTCAAAATGACAAACTTCTTCGCATCAGGTGACATTGAATAACCGCACATTTGCTCTAGCAATGAATCAGGCACACTTGTAAGCAATTTTGTTGTTTTTGATGCCGGATCTCCTGAAGTATTAGAAAGAATATGGCTGATATCTGTTTTCGATAAGTTGAAATCGCCGGTATACTCTCCGTACAATGCATCGCCAATGCTATACACAAAATTATCTTTTACTGCCAGCGGATTTTTACTAGCACCCTTCATTGGATAGTTCTTCATTGTTTGTATATCAAAGATACCCCAGAAATCTGTCCATTCATATCCATATTCGATATAGATAAATTGTGTATCGCTAATGGCTTTGTAGAATTCATTACTTGTAGCATCTTCACCGTTAGTGCGTTTCCCTTTGATGATTAGCTTCTCGACTTTAGACTTTTGATTCAATAAATACAAGCTTCCGTCTCTTTCAACAATGTAGTTATCACCCGACAAAAGCGATTTCCGAGTACCATCTTTGTTACTCAGGATTTTGTCAACCCAGTCCTTGTACCCTTTGTTCTTTTGTTGTTTCAAATCGATTTTGGTAATAACATTTGGTTTGATCGTTTTGTCATCGATATAATCTTTCTTTTCTACTGGTTGCTTAGGTTCTGCTTTCACAGGCTCGACAGGTGTTTCTTTCTTTGGTACCTCTTCCTTTGGTGTTTCTTCTTTTGGTGTTTCTTCTTTTGGTACTTCTTCTTTTGGTACTTCTCCCTTTGTCTGTTCCTCAGGTAGTTGCTGCTCTAGTACTACTTCCTTTGATTGTTCTTCGGTTTTTGTTTCTTCACTTGCTGTTTTCGTTGCCTCTTCTTTTTCCCCACAGCCAGCAAGTGAAATAACTAGCCCAATTGAAAGCACTATTAGTAACCACTTCTTCTTCATAACTAATTCCTCCCCCTCAAAAAGTTCTTTGTATGTAATGTATTTGTAACATTACTGTAACACAGAAGAAATCTGAGTCAATAGTTTTTTAGGAAATATTTTTAAAATGACAGCAATAAAAAACGCCTCCAAACTTTAGACTGATCATCTAATTTGTTTGGGGCGCTCTTTATCTTCTGTTAGGCTTCTTTATTTAATTTAGTTGCCTGATCATCTAGTGTCAGTGCATCAATAATCTCATCCAGTTTTCCTTCCAAAATAATATCTAGTTTCTGCAAAGTTAGACCGATTCGATGGTCTGTTACACGGTTTTGCGGATAATTGTAGGTGCGGATGCGTTCTGAGCGATCGCCTGTGCCAACCGCTGATTTCCGGGTCTTATCGTATTCGTCTTGCGCCTCTCGTTGTTTGACCTCATAAATCCGGGCGCGTAATACCTTCAGTGCTTTATCTTTGTTCTTGATTTGCGATTTCTCATCTTGACAGGTAGCAACAATACCAGTTGGCAGATGCGTTACACGAACTGCTGATGCTGTGGTATTGACAGACTGACCGCCTGCTCCTGAAGAGCAGAAAGTATCAACACGAATGTCTTTATCATGAATCTCAATTTCAAAATCCTCGGCTTCGGGCAAACAAGCTACTGTGGCGGTAGATGTGTGAATACGTCCACTTGATTCCGTCTCAGGCACCCGTTGCACACGATGTGCACCATTCTCAAATTTCAATTTGGAGTAAGCGCCGCTTCCACTAATCATGAAGACGATCTCTTTGAATCCACCTAAACCAGTTGCGTTTGTATCCATTACCTCTGTGCGCCAACCCTTTGCCTCTGCATAGCGGCTGTACATTCTGTAAAGATTTCCAGCAAATATCGCTGCTTCATCGCCACCTGCAGCACCTCGAATCTCCATGATAACGTTTTTGTCATCGTTCGGATCCTTTGGCACAAGCAATAAACGAATTTTCTCCTCAAGTGAGCTCAGCTGGTCGCCAAGTTCATCAAACTCTTCCTTCACCATTTCTCGCATTTCAGGATCGAGACTCTCTCCTAGCATCGCCTTTGCTTCCTGATGCTGCTGACGAGCAGACTTATACTCCCGATAAGTCGCTACCGTCTCTTGAATACCAGCTTGCTCCTTGGAGTACTCCATCAACTTCTTGGCATCATTCACGATATCTGGATCACTTAATAACTCATTCAATCGATCAAAACGATCCTCAACTGCTTGTAATTTATCAATCATTACTATCCCTCTAATACTGTCTCATTCTGTATGTTTAATTATTATAAAAGCGTTTCGGTAAATCAACTAATCTGATTGTCACAACCAAGTGACCAAACTTCATTATATAGAAGTTATCTCCGAAAAAAAAGCTTTGATTCTGTTAATGTGAAAAAAATGTGCTTTTTCCTCATTTATTGCTCTCACAAAAGCTCATTTATTGCTCTGAAATGGGCTTTTTCTTCACATTTATGCTTTCCCCTTATATTTTATCCTCGCATTTGTTCATTTTCCTTAAATTGATTTGTAAATGGGGTAGAATTTTTGATGATGCACTTTATTGTGCTATTTGAAAAGGCTATCCAAAGGAAATCTTGAGAAAACGACTTCTTTTGCGACAGCCTTTTGTATGTCTACTTCTTATATCCATAATAATTTTATATCCATAATAATTTAGAAATCCAACAACTTATTTATCTTCCACAACAATATACGCTGACCGAACTGGTCCGTGCACACCAACAACTTTATTTAGCTCGATATCTGCTGAGTTGCTAGGTCCACAAATGAAGTTTATACATGATGGTACTAATTTCCCTGCGGAAATTTGATCATGGATGATCTTCGTGGCTTGCGTCATTCTAGGAACGATCGTGCTTTTTGGGACGATTACAATATAATTTTCTGGTAGGAAACTGAATGTTCGCCCGTGTTTGGCGTTGTGATAATGCACAACTGCTGCCGTTTCTGCCATTGTGATATCACTAAACGCAACAGCGTTTAGCGCTTTATCGGCAACAGAAATATTTTGCTTTCCTTTTGAAACATCCCATTTGTAAGCATCTTTGAGTACTTCCGTTAGTCCAAACTGTTCATAACGTTCGTCATCCCAGATGATTGTTTGACCTTCCCCAAACTCCGCAAGCTTCTCTTTCAATACTTGCGGTAATAAAGTGGCAGTGGTCACTGTGACACCTGTTAAATTTCGCTCTGCTTGTTTCTGTAATTCCATCACTAATTCATCTTGCGATAAGTCCTTGAACACGTCAAGCTGCGGTGCATTTTGATAGGCTGGGCGCTCTAGCGATGCTGGCATTTCACGGCCTAGAATATTTGAAAGCTTTTGGATAAATTGATCCTGATGAACTACTTTAGCTTCGGTCATTCCATCTCCTCCTTCAATTTATTTTTAAACCAATCCCGAAATCTTTCATTTTCAAATGCTGGTAGATCTCGGCTCCCTGTCCACTTCGAGAGCACACCCACTCCTCGTTTTATCTTACCTTGAACCACGAAAGGACTTGTTACGAATGGGGCAATCTTTGTGCCCATTTTGTAGAGCAACGGTTTAGAGGTACCCATTGCAAAAGCCTTCATTGCCATTTTTTCTAGGAATGGTGATTTGTGTTCTCCTTCCACAAAAATTTGACGGTGTCTGTGAATGAGGTTATGCAACGGAATCTTCACTGGACATACATCGGTACAAGCACCACACAATGAACATGCATAGGGTAATTCGTTGAAATCCTCATATCCACCTAATAGTGGTGAAAGAATACTGCCGACGGGTCCTGAATAAATTGATCCATACGTATGTCCGCCAATATGGCGATACACTGGGCAAATATTCAGACAAGCGGCACATCGGATACATTGAAGAACTGGTTTGAATTCAGAATTCAACATTTTTGATCTTCCATTATCCACAATGACTACATGAAACTCTTTTGGTCCATCGACTGCATGTTCTTCTGTAACACCTGTTAAGAAGGTAACATAGCTTGTCATTTTCGTACCAACTGCACTTCTAGTCAGCATGCTAACTAGAATATCCACTTCCTCAAATGTAGGAACAATCCGCTCCATCCCCATGACAACGATTTGTGTCTTTGGTGCTGACATCACTAAATCTGCATTCCCCTCATTTGTCACGAGAGTTATGCTTCCTGACTCGGCAATAGCAAAGTTGCATCCACAGATACCCATATCTGCATCTAGATACTCGTTTCGCAGTGTTTGGCGTGCAAATTGCGCTAATTCTTCGGGTGTCTCGGAAAGTTCATATCCAAGCTTTTCTTTAAACACATCTCTGATCTGCTCTTTGTTCATATGAAGGGATGGCACAACCATATGCGAAGGTGGTTCTGAGTCATCAGTTTGTAGAATGAACTCCGCTAAGTCTGTTTCAACCACTTTCACATCAATTTCCTCTAGCGCCTGATTGACGCCGATTTCCTCAGTTACCATGGACTTGGCTTTAACAACTTTGCGTGTATTTGTGCTCTTTGCAACCTGTTGAATGTAGTCAGTTGCCTCAGCTGCAGTTTCTGCAAAAAATACATTTCCACCTCTTTTCACAACGTTTTCCGCAAATTGTGTAAGATAGTAGTCCAAATTATCTAGTACATGCTGACGCATTTCTTCTGATAATCCACGCCATTCCTCGAAATGTCCTAACTCATCAAACATGAGCTGACGATTCGTATTAATCCTATCTTGTGCTTTCACCATCGCTGATTGCATAAAGTCATCTTTAAGACTGGTTTCTAATCGCTCTTTGAAGCTTTTCTTTGCAAATTTAATCGACATCCTCAACCCTCCGATTGTACTTTCAATTTCACGAAAAAAGTATCCTTATTTTGTCTGCTTCTTTAACTACTGAATTGAGCACTTCTGCGATGTGCATCACTTTAATATGCGAACCTTTTCTACTTAATCGTCCACCAATATTCATCAGACATGCATAGTCTGCTCCAATTAAATAATCTGGTTTAACAGATTCAATATGTTTCACCTTTTCATCCACCATTGCAACTGAAATGTCACTCATCTTAACGGAAAAGGTCCCGCCAAATCCGCAGCACTGATCGTCAAATGGGAGGTTAATAATTTCTAAACCTGTAACATTTTTCAGTAGAGTAAGTGGTGCATCCCTTACACCAAGAATTCGTGTCATATGACAAGATTTGTGATAAACACCTTTCCCCATCAGTTTGGCACCAAATTTCTCAATCTTGAGCACATCTACGATAAACTGAGTCAACTCATAGGATTTGTCTGCTAAATTCTGCGCACGTACCTTCCACTCTGGTTCATCATCAAAATGGTGTGGGTACTCTTTAAGCATTGTAATGCAAGAACCTGATGGTGACACTACATGGGTGGCATGCTCAAAGGTCTCGATCATATGCTTGAATGATTTCTTTGCGTCAGTAACATAACCACTGTTAAATGCTGGTTGACCACAACAAGTTTGCCCTTTCGGATAATCTATTTTGCACCCTAAATTCTCCAACAGTTCAACGGTTGCAATTCCAACCCCCGAAGCCAGAAAATCTACTAAACAAGTTGTAAACAATGAAACTTTCATAAATTAAACCCCCTCCAATATCCTAATAATTTTGAAAATTTATTTCTGATTAATACTATTATAGTTTATATTTAAAAAAATAAAAGTTTAAGAGTATAATTTTGTGAAACATGGTATTCTAGTGAATATTAGTACCCTTGCACTTTATCCTAATTGTCGGTAGGAATGCAACTTAAAACTCGCTAAGATTTCCCAGATACTTCGTTATAATTTCCTAGGATAGTCCCGCTATCTGCGTAAATTATTCCTCATCTTTGAAAATTTTATCGAGAATTTTTCTAACGACTATTAGAATTAGTCAAAGATTGTATCAAGTGGACTCTATTTTTTATAACAACGAAAATATTTTAAGAGGTGATCCAAGCAATGTTATCAAGTGACTTAATTGAACGTTTTAGCCAAATAGTTGGGAAGGAAAATCTTGAAACTTCGAATGTCGAGAGGGCTGCTTATTCCTACGATTCATCACCAAGTGAACCCGTAATGCCTGCAGCTGTTATTGCGCCAAGAAATGCTCAAGAAATTGCTGCGATCATGGAACTGTGTAACGAACACAAAATCCCAGTTATTCCAAGGGGTGCTGGCACCAACCTTTCTGGAGGTACAATTCCTGTCGAAGGTGCGCTCATCATTATTTTTAGACATTTGAATAAGATTGTTGAGCTCGATGAAGAGAACTTAACGGTCACTGTGCAACCTGGTGTGATTACCGCTGATATTCATACACTTGTTGAGGCGAAGGGCTTATTCTATCCTCCCGATCCTGGCTCAATGAAAATCTCCCAAATCGCTGGTAATATCATTGAAAATGCTGGCGGGTTACGCGGCTTAAAATATGGTGTTACTGGACATTATGTCATCGGATTAGAAATCGTATTACCCAACGGGAAAATTATTCGCACTGGCGGAAAGCTAGCGAAGGATGTTGCTGGATATAATTTAACGCAACTTTACGTTGGTTCGGAGGGTACGCTTGGCATCATTACAGAAGCTATTTTGAAATTGATTCCAAAACCAGAAACAAAGAAAACGATGCTGGCGCTTTATCAAAGTATGGATGCAGCCGCACGCACTGTATCAAAAATCATTGCCAACAAAATAATTCCAGCGACTTTAGAATTTCTCGATCAACCAACCTTGAGAGTCGTTGAAGATTATGCAAAGGTTGGCTTCCCGACTGATGTTGAGGCAATTCTCGTTATCGAGCAAGATGGTCCAGAATCAGTAGTGGAACGTGATATGGCCTTGATTGCTGAGCTATGCAAAAGCGAGCAAGCGACCTCTGTTCATATTGCCGCAAGTGAAGAAGAGGCAAATGCATTATTAACTGCTCGGAGATCTGCATTATCAGCACTTGCAAGGTTGGCACCTACCACAATATTGGAGGATGCCACTGTTCCCCGTTCAGAAGTTGCCCGTATGGTGAAAGCAATCAATGAAATAGCTGCGAAATATAATTTGCATATTTGCACATTTGGTCATGCAGGAGATGGTAATTTGCACCCTACATGCCCAACAGATGCGCGTAATAAAGAGGAAATGCATCGCACAGAGATGGCATTTGCTGAGATATTTGAAAAGGCTATTGAGTTTGGAGGCACAATCACAGGTGAGCATGGTGTTGGGATTATGAAAGCCCCTTACTTGTCGCTTAAAGTTGGCGAGGCTGGTATTGAGGTCATGCGCGCTATTAAATTAGCGATTGACCCTAATAATATTATGAATCCAGGGAAAATGTTTGATGCCATTCCTCAGGAGGTTAAGCACCATGAAAACAGCTGAAATCAAAACAATGGTGGCAGAATTTAAGGTTAAAATGAACGAAGATGTTTTGCAGAGTTGTATGCGCTGCGGTTTCTGCTTGCCAAGTTGTCCAACCTATATCATTTCGAATGGAAAAGAATCTTCATCGCCACGAGGTCGTATTGCGCTAATGAAGGCAGTTGCAGACGGGACAATTGAACCAGACGCTGACTTTGAAAGAACCATTAACGAGTGCCTCGGATGCCTTGCATGTGAAAACGTTTGCCCCTCTGGCGTCAGGTATATGGAATTACTAGAGGATGCACGAAATATTATTGTCCAGTCGAAGAAACACTCCTTGCCTGTGCGAGCAGCACGAAATGTTGTTTTCAATAACTTATTTGCTAATCAGAAGCGGATGGAGCGCTTTGCAAGTCTCTTGCGCTTCTATCAAAAGTCTGGGCTTCGTGCAATTGCTCGTGGCACAAGGATTATTAAGCTCTTCCCTAAAGGTCTTTCTTCTACAGAAAAGGTCTTGCCTAATGTTGCGTCTTACAAAAAGATTAAGAATCGTCCTCTTGCCGTGAAAGCGAAAGGCGAGCCGTTAGCAAAGGTTGGTTTCTTTAAAGGTTGTCTAATGGATACCATGTTTCTGGCGGAAAATGATAAAACATTGAAGCTCTTGCAACTAGCTGGCTGCGATATCCAAATCCCTAATGCACAAGCATGTTGTGCAGCCATTCACGGACACAGCGGTGAGAAAGATACAGCTAAAGAACTAGCCAAGCAGAACATTGCTGCCTTTGAAAATCTTGAAGTTGACTACATCATTACAAATGCTGGAGGTTGTGGTGCCTATTTAATGGAGTACGGCGTCCTACTGAAGGATGATCCAGAGTGGTCAGCACGTGCCACAACTTTTGTTGCAAAAATCAAAGATGTTTCCAAGATTCTAGTGGAATTAGATTTTCATAATCGCTTCTCACTACGACTACCAAAACAGGTTGTTACCTATCAAGACTCCTGTCATCTAAAGAATGTAATGAAGACAGAAAGAGAGCCGAGAACATTAATTCAGTCAATTGATGGTGTGCTATATCACGAGCAAGAAAATGCCGGATCATGCTGTGGTTCTGCTGGAACATACAGTATCCTGCAACATGAATTATCGATGAAAATTTTGGATGCGAAAATGAAGAAAGTCCTCGCAACAGAGGCAACAACAATTGTCACCGCCAACCCTGGTTGCCTCCTTCAGATGAAGGTTGGTGTTGAACGCGAAGGGTTATCTGGCACAATGAAAGCTGTTCACATCGTTGAATTATTATTCGAAGCTACTGGACTTTCTGAAACCGACCCACTTTAACGTTAAGAAAGGGTATGACAATGGCGAAAAAAAGAAAAACACTACCAAGCAATTTCGGTGAAATGATCGAGGCTTGCGATCTTACAGTTTTAAAAGGAGTATTTGATAAATGCGAGCTTGAAGCCTATGGTGGTTACAACAAAGGATCTGCGCTGAGTTTCGATAACATACCAGATGCATTGGTGATTTGGCTTGTAGAACAGGGTGCCGATATCAATGCAAGCGATACTTACAAACGAACACCTTTGCACCACCAATCTACGAGCCGAAGCGGAAATATCCGCTTGTTCATAGAACTTGGGTCTGATATCGAGGCAAGCGACTATCAAGGGGAGACACCCCTACACAGTACAGCTGGTTCTTATCGCCCAAAAGCAGTTCGAGAATTACTCTCATTGGGGGCAAACCATCTTGCACAAAACAATAGAGGACTAACCCCATTAGCTTATGGGCTTGCTCGTTGCAATAATATTGATATTGAGCTCATGGCAGAGGTAGCTGAAATACTGCTTGCTGCTGGAACTCCGATCACATCTGAAATGCGGGAATCAGTAGTACGAATTGGCAAGAACTTTGAATTTCACAGAGCAAATTTCAACACGGACTATTTGGACGCAACTGATACTGCGATGAACCATTTATATACGCTATTTAGCGTCGATCCAGTCGAAAAACGACAGATGCATGATGGTGTATCACCAATTACAGTTTCTTCGACTAATTGGAAAAAACAATACAATGAACTATGGGCTTTATTAATTCCGTCCAGAGGGCCAGCACAAACTGTGCAGGGAGAGGTTATTCGGATCACAGGAAAAGTGTCTGACGAAATAGAACGGAATGGTGGCGCAAATTGGTGCGCTGACTTCAGAAAAATGCTTGATGCACTCGTCCAGTTCCTTGGCACTGGAACACCACTTGATCAAACATCGCTCCAGGAAGTCGCTGCGATTGTGAAACCAATGCGAACTGGTAAAGACGATGAGGGTATGCCGAGACTATGTGAACTCGTTGTTCAATGGGTGCTTGCTAATCCAAACCCCGTGCAGTTGTTTCAGCCTGAGTATAAACGATAAGGTTGGAATTTTCGCTGAAACAGAATCTGTTGAATGTAGGTTACGAAAAAATCCTATCAATTTTGGTGGAAACTATTGTGAAAGGAAAGACCACGAGGCGTGTCTCGTGGTCTTTTGTTTGCAATTTCAAACTTCCTTTTACGCTGCTTTCCCAACGATTTGCGGTTTAATAAGGGCATTCCCAATCGCGTAGAAAATCGCTGATGTAATAATTCCTGTTAGGACAACTGACAAGTGAGGTGCATTATAGTTAACAATTAACGCACAGCCGCCTGCTAATGCCCAAGATGCAAATGATACTATATTCCAGTCACTCGGTTTGATTTGCGAATCATCATAACGTTTATTCAGAATTAACTGATCCATGATAATTATTGTAGCAATCGGCGGAACGATTAGTCCAAGTAGGTTCAACCAATCTTGAAATGCATTCCAGATACCTGATACAGCTGCGACAATTCCGATTGCTCCCAAAATAATTGTCAGTATTCTCATATTACCCTTGGTAATATGTGACCATCCTACTGCTCCATTGTACAAACAGTGTGTACAACCTACACCTAAGTTAACAAAAACGAAGCCAATAACAAAGGCGGACAATAATGAATTATGACCTGATAAGATAGAAATGAAATCCCCACCTGAACCAAATGGGTCTGCAATAACGCCTGTTGCCACAATCACTGCACCAATTGCCTCAGCCAAGAATTTAGCGAAAGGAAATGCAGTAAAAGCCGCCAAGAATCCTTCTTTTCCGTTTTTTGACCAGCGCGTAAAGTCTGCAGTCATTGTACCCGAATCGGCAAAAGTAGCGAAAACCAAAGTTATCGCAGCTCCAAAAGACATCAAACCGGCAGTAGCAGCTGGTTCGTAGCTAAATATATCTGAAGAACCATCATTTATTGCCATAACCACTGCAATAACTCCCAAAATAAGATACATTGGTGCTGCAATCCAACCTAAGATTGAAAGAGCTTTAATTCCGATAAAGGTAGCACCAACATAGAGCACGCCACCTAATATAGTCATTAGTAGCAGGTTTTGTCCAAAAGAATTATGCATGGTATCGCCTGTTAAACCAACCATTAGTGCAAACCAACCAATTACAACTGTAGCAAGGAGTCCAGACACTATCGTGTAGCCTACTTTTCCAAATGTTCGTTTTGCTGTCATTGCAAAACTCTTTCCAGTGCTTCCTGCTAAATAACTTAATGCGCCAACAATAATACATAAGAGTAAATTCCCTACGAGTATCGCAGCAATTCCTGTTTTGAAACCAAGATTTGCAGTGATGACTCCACCAACTACAGCACTTGTTAAAACCATTGGAAAACTGTACCACACAGCCGAGACTGATGAAAACTTCTTCCGATGTTCTAGTGGTACTGGTGTGTGTTCAAATTCCGGGTCTAACAACTTGTTATCTACGACATTTTCTGCCATTTGAATTCCTCCATCTTCTCTAAGATCGTTACCTTGTAAGACAAGGCAATGATATGTTTAGATTTCCTTCTTCGACCTTTTTTATTCACGTTTAAGTTTCATCCTAACATTTACAAGTTTTCGCTAAATGCAACTAGTGCTTTTTCAAAGCAGTCAACAGGTGGGTAAGTAATACCTGCTCCAATCATCCCGATACCAGCTTCTTTATGAGCAATAGCTGTATTGATTACCGGCAGAATTCCAGTTTGGATAACTTTGCGTAAGTCAATTCCTGTTGAAATTCCTTGGAAATTCAACAATGGAATTGTCACATTTGGATTCTCTGTAGTGGTGATTTCTTTCATCTTGATTGAGAAAGCGATTGCTTCATCAATTGTTCCACCTACGATAGCAACGATTGCTGGAGCAGTTGCCATTGCGAACGCACCGATTCCGTAAGTTTCTGTAATTGCACTATCACCAATGTCTAAACCAGCATCTTCTGGCTTATAGCCTGCAAATAGGGGTCCGATAACCTTTTGCGCTGGACCAGTAAACCAAGTGTTTCCTGGTAATCCGCTAATCCGAATACCAAATTCAACTCCATTTCGGCACATGGTTGTAACGATTGTGCTATACGGGATACCGTGTGCAGCATCTAGCGCACACTTACATAACGCCATCCATGTTGGTCCTGAGAAGTAGTCACTGCTGGCAACAAAATCAAACACTTCGCGTTTTTCTTTCGTTGTGAAGCTTGTCTCAAGAATAAAAGGTGCTAATTTCTGAATTAACAAAGTAGTTCCTGCGACATTTCTGTTATGGCACTCATCGCCCATGTGTAATGCTTGCGATAACATTAAGCGCAGATCGATTTCTCCAGCTAATTGCATTGATTCCTTCAGCACTGGTCCAAATACATCACGCATCCAAATTAGGCGATCGATAACACTTTGATCGTTTGCACCCATTCGCAAAATCTTGGATAATTGCTCACTCAAATTTGTAAAAGCAATATTTCCATATGTTTTATTCTTCACAATATGCATATACATTGATGCCGAAGTTACACCAGCCATTGACCCTACGCAATCGTGTTCATGACAAGGGGAGAATGTGATTTCTCCTGAGGCTGCAAGCTTAGCAGCATCGTCTAAGTCTTTCGCTAGACCTTCAAATACTAGTGCCCCAGTAACGCCACCTTTCATCGGTCCACTCATTTTATCCCAAGTGATAGGTGGTCCTGCGTGGAGAATCGTTGTTTTTGTCATTCCAGGAACACAATTGATCGCCTGTTCAAACCCGATCAGAACTGGATGAGACTTAACGATTCGCTCAACCGCTTCCTCATTCGCTTTATTGATTTTCGCTTGAATGGCAGGATCGTCTAATTTATCTAAAAGTGCAAGCAATTCTAGATTGCCGCCTGCAGGAGGAGCCCAATCAACGTGCGTAGATTGAGCGCCTTGTTTCTTTACATCTTCTGAGAAAAATTCTAATCCAACATTAATAACATTAAGGTCACTTTTGAATAGTTCGTTAATTTTGCTCATTATTTACCACCCTTTTCTACAAAGCCTCTTGCAAGTAGTCCAGTGTTTGTACTACTGCTTGCCCAAGTTACGCCAAGCTCGTCTAACATTTGCACTTGTTTTTCAAAGCCTTGCGGGTCTTTGTCAGTTCCTTGAACATAGCCTAGAATTTCTAAATGTCTTCCTTCTTTTTCAGCATTTGCTTTTGCCTCTTTAATTGCATCATACGTGACACCTACAGGATCTTCGTGTGACCCATAACCAATTTCGAAATCAAGCAGGATTACACCAACGGAAGGATCTTTTGCTTCTTGCATAAATCTTTCGATCCGTAATGTTGGCTCGATCATTGGATGCGGTTTTCCCTTAGTGAACTCATCGTCCCCTAAATCGATAAAGGTATGATATTTGCTGGCGTCTTCACTGCCAAGTCTATGGGCAGGATCCTTTGCGATGTTACTATAGACATCTTCATAAGATTCCTTTACTAACTGCATAATTTCGTAGCAAAGCGTTCCACCACAGAATAGGCCACGAATGTATTTTTGCTCTGGTTTTAATTTTGCTTTTACCTCTTCAATGAGTGGTAAATTTAATGCGTGTTTATTGATTTCATTTTCATTTTTCCCACCAAGGACGACTGCCATAATTGCAGCGTCTTTTGTTGTTTTGGCGTAGTGTGCCCCAGACGCCTTTATGGCTTCTTCATTTCCACCAATAAAGCAAATGACTACAGGCTTTTTGCAGGCCTTAACTTGGTTTAGAATTTTCTCTTCAACTGCTTTTGCTGGGGGCTTAGAAATTAAGACGATCACTTTTGTCGCTTCATCTGCTTCTAATGCAGTGATGCCATCAAGCATCATGATTCCGCCAACCTGCTCACTTAGGTCGCGTCCCCCTGTACCAATTAGCTGAGAAATCCCACCACCAAATCCGTCAACACGACAACTAATTTCTTGGCTGCCTGTTCCGGATGCACCAACTATACCGATATTGCCCTTTCGTACTACGTTCCCAAAACCGAGTGCGATGTTGTTTATGATTGCTGTTCCACAATCTGGTCCCATCATTAATAAACCTTTTGAATGTGCCAGTTGCTTTAGTGCGACTTCATCTTCGATTTTCACGTTGTCACTAAAAAGCATTACATGTAGATTTTTTTCCAATGCTTTTCTAGCTTCCCGTGCAGCAAATGTACCGTTAACCGAAATGATAGCTATGTTTGCACCCGCTACATGTTCAACTGCAGAATCGAGAGTTGCGTATGCTATCGCCGACCCAGATGATTCAGATCCACCCTTTTTCAAGAACAATTCTTCGATTGCATTGTAGGCTTCTTCACAAGCCGAATCGGTTTGTGCTTTGACAATGATCATTAAGTCGCCACTTTTCACAGTCTCTATTTCAGGAGAGGATAAGCCGACGTTTTTAATAACTTCCTTATTCATTTCCGTTCCCATTGCAACAAAAGCTTGTTCAACACCTTCAATTTTGTTTGCTTTTGTCGATAATGCCATCAATGTAACAGAGTCGAAATATGTGTTTTTCTTAATTACAACTTTGACTGCCATAACTGCCTCCTATGCGTTAAATCCTGCTAATGACTGATGATTTGCATCAATCATTTTGATTTTTTCAATAAAAACTTTTGCCTGTTCAGTGTTTCCAAGTGCAAGCTGCGCCTTTGTCATTTCAACAAAAAGATTCTCGTCTGATTGGTCTAGTGAAATTGCCTGAGTTAGAACTTTGATTGCCTCTTCATAATCCTGCATTAAATTCAATGACTGCGCCTTATGCAAGTAGTAAAGAGGGTTGGTAATGTCGTTCTTAATTGCATTTTCAATTTCATTTACAGCCTCCTCATGTCTTCCTAAAGACCGCAAACTATTCGCTTTATGGAAGGAGAAATCATATCGATTCGGTTGCAGTGCAAGCAGTATATTCATTGTGTCAACCGCTTCTTCGTGTCTTCCGAGCTCTCGCAAGTAGTTAGATTTATGATAAAGATAAAAGGTTTCGGTTTGATCCTTAGCAATAGCTTTATCATATTCTTCAAGCGCTTTTTCAGGTTTCTTAGCCATTCTTAATGCATTTGCAGTATAGAAATAGAATTCCAAAGCGTCTGGGTTAATTTGCAACGCTTGGTTGTATACCATGCAAGCTCTATCATGTTTTTTCATCTCACCCAGAATATATCCTTTGTAATAATGGAGCTCAATGTTATTTGAATCTGAAAGAAGTGCTTCTTCAACAAAATCCATTGCTGATTCAAGGTTATTCTCATGTAAAATTTGTTTTGTCTTTTGAACAACTGGATGATCAACAGTTTCGCCATTCATCACTTGAATAACCCTAGTTTGTCCCATTTTAATAGCATGTTCACACGAAGAGATTTTATGATTATCTTTTAAATGAATATCTGCCCCCGCCAAAATCAATTCCTGAATGACGTCTGTATACAACAAACCGCCATTTCCAAGAATAACTGCCTCCAGGAGTGCTGTCCAACCTAGCTTATTTGCATAATCCACTGGGATTCCGGCTGCTAATGCAACTTGGACAGTTTTCAGATAGCCTTTCTCACTAGATGGTAATAATGGTGTTCCACCAAAGCGATTTACACTTTTCAAATCTGCTCCAGCTGAAATGGTCAAACTCAAAATTTCATGAAACCCATTTGCTCCCGCGCAAATATATGGCGAAAGCATCGTAATGTCTCTTGTATTCACATTACTTCCAGCTTCGATAAGCAGCTTTGCTATTTCTAAATTGTTTTTTTGCGTAGCAACCATTAAAGCTGTTCGCCCGTCTGCATCTTGAAAAGTTACACTTGCTCCTGCATTCAGTAATGTTCTTGCCTTATCAATTTCTCCTTGCTCAATTGCAAGTAGCAATTGCCTATCTATTAATTGATTTTCCATTGATCCGTACCTTCTCTAAGTAGAAAATTTTGGGTGTTTCGAAATACACTGCCTAATGCATTTTTGATCAGCTAAGGAAGCACTTATAGTTTCGTCAAAAAATCTTCATAATTTTCGGTCTACCTGTCGGAAAAATTTTGAATTCCATTTTCCCCCGAAAATTAATCAATGCTTCCCTGAACTCTCAGCATATTTTATCATATCAATGAAAAATCACTTCTTAGCTTGTAGTTCCTCGAAATATTCGAATAAATGGTCACAGTCCTGTCTTTTTTCAACATTTATCATCTCAAGACAGCTGGTATCCTTGCCTGTTAGATAGTCGCGTAGGTGCTGATCGGAAAATCCATGCACATGTGCATCTTGATGCGTATTACAGTAGTATACCTTCTTAATTCCTGTCCAAATGATGACTGATACACACATTGGGCAAGGTTCGCAAGTCGCATAGATCTCACAATCGGATAGATCAAAAGTCCCTAACTTTTTGCAAGCCTCACGGATAGCAACTAACTCAGCATGCGCTGATGGATCTGTATCCCTTATCATCGTGTTGCTAATCGCAACTACAACTTCGCCATTTCGAACGATAGTCGCACCAAATGGTCCCCCAATTCCGTTTTCCATTCCACTAATAGTCGCGTCTACTGCTAATTTCATGTAATCCATGATTACTTCCTCCTGTCAAAATCTCTTGTCGTGTATCAATATTTCTTAATCCACTTTCTGAAATTCAGGGAGTAAGATTTGATTCTTACTCCCGAACAGTTTTCATTTCTATTCTGTAACAGGACCGATATGGTCCTTCTTGTTGATGTAGAGTTTAATCGCTAAGAATCCTGCAATTAGTAGGTATCCCCAAACGAAAGGCATACCAACAGATTGGGCAACACCGATTGTGCTAGTATGAATTACGCCAACAAAGGTTAACACAGCTGCAAGAACTGCTGCAACTATGCCTCCGATAGGCGTGTTACGAAGTGTGAATATCAGTATACAACCCCAGATAACGCTAGTAATCGGGGCTCCATTACCTAGTGCAACCAAGCCATCATAGTAAAGTCCAGCATTGTGCAGGGCTTCAGAAGAAACTTGATCAGCACCTGATCCCACCGCAACATTGGCTGCTGAAAGCGCATTGTTAACTTGAACAGTTGCCCAGTTAGCAACCCATGGGAAGAAACAAACAAAGATTGCTGGAACTTCAAATCGTGGTGATTCTTTAACTGCTTGATACCCTGTTACGATCGCGATAAACACAAGCATCGGAACAATGGCTTCAATTGGAACAATAGCGAGCACCAAACCCATGAGGCTGAAAATCGATAGTAGGAAAATAGCTGCTGAGCTGGCAATAGAATAGCCAATACCCGCACCAACCTCTTTCCACCCAGCATGACCTACATATACAGTCACTGGGAATGGGTTACCACAAAGGGCACCTAGTGTAGAGCAAAAACCGTTTGCGAGCATCACATCTCTGGTTTTGTATTCGTCACCACAAACAGCTGCTGCTTCAACGTTTTCTAGATTAAAGATGTAGTTCGATAATCCCAGCGGTACAGCTGCTAATAAGTACGGTAAAGCGGCGTCAATATGATCGAAAAGTCCGCTCAAATGCGGTGTTGGAGGATTGAACCCAAATGATTTTAGAGCTTCACTCACTGCAGCAGGCTCTTGATATCCCATCACCCAAGCAATGATTGTTCCAACTACAATCAATAATAGACCAGTAGGTATTTTCTTGAATATTGGATGCTTACTTAACCAGTTCATGAAAATGATGATAATGGCAACGAAAGCAACGATCGGCTTTTCAAAAGATTGAAGCATTGGGTTCATTCCCAAAAACACGAATGACAGACCCGCTAGTGCTGCTAGTAAAACCGTTCTTGGCACGAACTTTCGCACAACATCTCCGAAAAATGCGCCTAAGAATAACATCGATGCCTCGAACAAACACCAGATTACACCAACAGTTACTGTGAAGGCAGCATCGTTTGTTTCGTGATAGAGCGGAAGCATAATCAAGAATATGATTAGAAATATACCAGGTGAACTGGAGCCTGACGGTAATGCAGTTACATCCTTTCTGCCGGTTTTTTTTGCTAACCTATACGCAAAGAAGGCAAAGATAAGACCAGAAACAAGTACTGCTAATCCAAAGCCAGGAACAATTTGTTCGAAAATAAAATCCTTTGGCATACCAACAACAAAAATTAATAATGAGATCATAACCAAGAAATCTGTCAATACGTTAACGAACAAGCCAAAAGAAGCAGCAATGTCTCCTTTTCTCCATAAAGATATTTTTTCCATATAGAATCCTCCGTAAATTGGTTTGGTTGAAGCTATTGTCATAAACAAAAAAGTATTTCTTCCACCTAGTGAAAAGCAAAAATCTCGATTGCTCCATCTAGAATCCTTACATCACAGACCATCTCTCCGATCTTTTTTGGGTTGAAAATCACACGGATCAAATTATCTGATTCCCCATAAAATTCCCTTAAACTCGAGTTTTATTCTTACAATAATCAATAACGTTATTAATACCGTCTCAGTATAAGTGAAGTGAACATTTTTGTATTCGTTTAAAAAAACTAAATTTCTAGCGCATTTTTATGCAATTTGCACAATCTAGAGAACCCCATTCACTCCAATATTTTCTTTAAATATCTTATGAAATGAGACTTTCAAACAAAATTTGATTTCTCTTCAGGAAAGTGATAGAGATTTTGATCAGATTATGTTTCAATTAACTAAACGGGGATGAAATTTGATTGAATCCCAACTGCGCTGCATGAAAACATGATGAAATTTATAGAAAGGGGATATTGAAACATTTGCGTTCAATATATAAGTGGGGAAATGATAACGATTCGCGAGCTACTTCAAATGAAAACAATAAGCGGAATTAAGCTGATTGCTGGGAAAAACGGTATCGACAACAAGATTTCCATTGTGAATATTCTGGAGAATCCTGATTTTTTTGATTGGCTTTCTTCAAATGAACTCCTATTATCAACAGGATACATTTTCAAGCAAGCAAATACTGACCTGAATAATATTTTCAAGGAACTATCACAAAATAACTGTTCGGGACTCTGTATTAAATCGAAGCGATATTTTGATAAGCTACCAAGTAGTATGCTCGAATTAGCAAATCACTACAATATCCCGTTATTAGAACTTCCTTATGGCTATTCCCTTTCAGCAATCATTAATATTATCAACGAAAAAACCTCATCTGATTATGATTCATTGAATCGACAAACGATAGATTTACACAATAGTCTGTTCAAAATTGCGCTTGATGATGGTGGTGTGGAGAAAATATCGTTAGAATTAGCAAATACATTTCACAATCCAGTCATTATCCTAGATAACAACTGGAATCTCTTGCATTTTACAGAGATCGATGAAAACCCCTACCCACTTAGCGAGTATCTACTGCTTGCTAAAGATAGCCCTGTGCTTTCAGAGGAATTCATTTCTTCACTTCCGAAGAATGTGAATTCTATTCAGAAATCGATTACGCGTATCTTCCATGTAAAGGATCTTGAAGTCATCTGCAAAATCAGACCAGTTGTTGCCGCAAAGCAACTCTATGGATTTATAGTGGTTTGGCAAACATTAAGAGAGTTAACTGAAATCGACTATATCGCATTAGAACAAGCTGCGACAATTCTAGCGCTTGAGCGGGTGAAAGCAAGAGAAATTGATGCAGTAAAGCTAAACAAAAGAAGAAATTTCTTTGATGATCTACTTGCTGGAATAGTGTTGGCTGAAGATAGTCTGCTGAACTCATGCCTAATGCATGGCATCAAACCGGAAAAAAGCTATTACTGCATGATTGTCAGCATTGAAAATGGTTTTGATAGCAATTCTGATAGCCTGATTGAAAATTACGAAGAAATGACCACAATGAACAAATACATTGATACAATACAGAAGACAGCGAACCAAGCTCAGAAAAGGGCGACCTGTTTCAACCGAAGTAATCGGATAATTGTATTGATTGAAGCTGAGAAAATGAGCATCTGTGCTGCGACAAGTGAATCGAAATCATTCGCTAGGCTAGTGTTAGAAGCGATTCGCCGCGATCATCCGAACGTTAAACCCCATTTTGGTATCGGGAGACAGCGACAATTTATCACATCGATTCATAAAAGCTTTTCTGAAGCCATAGAAACTCTTAAACTGATGTATCAATTACAAATGGATAATATCATCTCACATTTTGAGGACCTCTCTGTATTTCACTTGCTCCAATCTAATATAAAGCCAATTGCAATGGAGAACTTTTTGAAAAAATATTTAAGTAGCATTTATGACCATGACCAAAGCTATGGCACAAATTTAATAAACACCTTAGAAAACTACTTTTTGTTCAATCAAAACATTAGTGCCGCTGCCAAAGCAATGTTTGTTCATCGTAACACTTTTATTTATCGGATTGAGAAAATCAAAGAACTACTTTGCTCTGACTTAAAAAACTCAGAAGAATTGCTGCAAATTCAAATATCGTTGAAAATGGACAGATTGTTAAAGAATCGAGGATCGCAATGAAAGAAACGATTATTTACAAAACATCACCACAATATTCTATTAAAGCAGACTTCCACGATTGCGGTGTGCAGAATGCGCCAGTTATTGTTTATATCCACGGCGGAGGACTCATTTGGGGCTCACGTAATGATCTAGCAAATGCGGTTATAGAGTTATATCTTCGAAATGGATTCTCAATATTTTCTATTGATTATCGATTAGCCCCGATTTCACTGCTTCCTGAGATCTTGGAGGATATTAAAGATGCGCTATTATGGATACAGAATGAAGCATCGAATAATTTCTCAATTAATCCTGATAAAATTGCAGTAATAGGTGCTTCAGCTGGAGGTTTCCTTGCTTTGAGTACGGGTCTTTTCATAAACAAACCACAAGCCATTGTTTCTTTCTATGGTTACGGAGATATAAGCGCACCTTGGGCTACAGCACCAAGTTCGTTCTATTTACAAAAAACAGCCATTTCATTAGCAATGAAGGAAGACTTAGTCTCAAAAGACGTCAATACTGAAGCAAAGATCCAAGATCGTTTTCTTGTTTATCTATCTGGAAGACAAACTGGAGAATGGGTGCAGGATGTAACTGGATTACATCCACACTACGACAAAGAGGCCTTAAAGAAGATCAGTCCTCTTTATCAAGTAGACGAATCATTTCCAGCTACTCTTTTACTACATGGAACAAGAGATAATGATGTACCCTATGAACAATCAGTCATTATGAAAGAGAAATTGGCTGAACTTAAAGTAAACGCAACCCTTTTCACAATTCCTGAAGGAGATCATGTATTTGATAGCGAATTCCACAAACCTATTGTTCAAGAAGCATTTCAGGAAGTAATCTCTTTTCTTAAAGAACAGCTCAGTTAACAACTGAATGTGCTGGCCAGAAGCAAATGTGCTTGCTTCAAAATGTAACGATAACACGATTGTTCTATAATTCCATGTTGGATTTTGATATTTGTACCTATGTAATCCTAATTGTCCTCGTTTTCCGAAAAATTAAGCTTGCGCTATCCTGATGTTTTTAAACCATAGTAGATCCCACATAGCAAGTCAATTCCAGATGTTGAACCGTGTTCTAGGAAGCGGACCAAATTGTTAGCATCGCATCCCTTTTCAAAGAAGTCTTTCACAAATTCAGGAACTAGATCGTGATAGGTTACATAATGGAGCATCCAACTACTTACTTCTGTTGTTTGGTCCTTGTATCTTTCGATATAGCGAGTCAATTCCAATATGTTTGCGCTATTCATGAAAATAAGCACGCAATATAATCCCAAGATAAAGTCGTCTGAGGACGGCGTTAGTCCTCTTCCGAATCCTAGAATACTCGGTGTTGATTCTAGATCCCCATTTTCAAGACCTGCTACAAAGGCTGCCATCCGCTCCACAAAGAACGCGTGGACATCTGAATGATTTTTGTCATCTGTACCACTGAACCCGAGGCGACTCAGTTGGACAAGATACGGGAAAAACGAATCTTCATTCCCGTTTTCAAGCAGAAATTCTCGGATCCCATCTAGATCTTTCACAACGCTTCCTGTTTGCATGGGGTACAGTCGTAAATCTACTACCTCAGTGCCAGAATCAACAATTAGATCAGCATCTGCACTTTCTGATAACAACAGCAGTTCTTTCGATCCCGAGATCAAATCATTTATCTCCCCATCGATCACTATGCTCATTGGGAGCAAATGCTTATTTTTATTCAAAATTGTTACAAATTCTTCGAATCCAAATGTACAAATCGAGCTATTAAACCTAGCATGAACACTGAGCTCAATTTGGCCATGATTTGTTAACAGCGAATAAATTCTTTGGTCAATTCTCGAAATTCTCACTACACTAATCCCTTCAATCTTACTTGCCTGCATTCTACTAGAGTTATTTTCATTTTACTAAAAAAAGTGGAGTAGAGCCACTACATGATGGTCTACTCCACTATTCTTAGCTTGCTGTTAATTATATCCCTACGGAATCATAAATTGGAAAATTGTTGCCTGTAGGAATGTAATACAACAGATAATGAATAACAATATGAAACTATGTTTTAACGTAAACCTGATCAAATCAGATTCTTTCCCTGCTAAACCAACCGCTGCACATGCGACTGCGATTGATTGTGGTGAAATCATCTTGCCCGTTACACCACCTGAAGAGTTGGCAGCAAGTGCTAACACCGGATCCATGCCAACTTTTACTGCTGTAGCATGTTGTAGTGGACCGAACAATAAATTAGCAGACGTATCTGAACCTGTTACAAATACACCAAGCCAGCCAAGTACTGGTGAGAAGAACTTAAATGCTGCTCCTGTTGTTGCAAGTGCTGCACCAAGCGCCCCCATCATTGCTGCATTATTGGCAACAGATGAGAATGCTACTACTGCCATAATTGTCACAAGCGGGAATGCGATTTCTTTCAGTGTTTCTCCAAAAGTTTTCACAAAATCCGCCCATGAAATTTTCACGATAAATTTCGTAATGATTGCTGCAATTAGAATTGCTGTTCCAGCTGCACCAAGAAATTGAATTTTGTATTGAAATATCACTGCTTTGCCATCAGGATTAAACAAGTCACCACTTACAAATGGAACATCAGAAATCCATGATAATGCTTTACCAATGCCATTGATGAAATGTAGAACTGTTCCTTCTGCAGCCTTTGACACGCCATTTAATGCCTCTTTAATGGCTGGAATCCCCCAAAGGGTTACCATAACAGTCAATGCAATGAATGGTGACCATGCTTTAATTACTGCACCTGTAGAGTGCTTTTCTCTATTTTCTTCTTGAGCCTCTTCATCCTTGAAACGATAAATTGATTTTGGCTTCCAAAATTTCAAGAAGATTGTTAAACAAACTATTGATACTAGAGCGGAAAGGATGTCCGGTAGCTCAGGTCCTAAGAAATTTGAAGTTAAGAATTGTGTTGCTGCAAATGCGACACCTGAAACAAGTATTGCTGGAAGAACTTCTTTCGTTTTCTTAAAACCAACCATAACCAAGATAATATACACTGGAACAAATACTGATAAGAAAGGTAACTGACGACCAACCATTGCAGAAATATCCGTAACACTTGCATCGGCAAAGTTAAAGTTGCCAAAAGACGTAATTGGGATACCAATTGCCCCGAATGCTACTGGCGCAGTGTTAGCAATCAAACAAAGTCCTGCTGCATAAAGCGGTTTAAATCCTAGACCAATTAGTAGTGCAGCAGAAATAGCTACTGGTGCGCCAAACCCGGCTGCCCCCTCCAAAAATGCGCCAAATGAGAAAGCGATCAGGATTGCCTGAAGTCTGCGGTCCTCAGTGATTGAAACAATAGAGCTACGAATAATCTTAAACTGACCTGTTTTTACTGTGATCTTGTACAAAAAAACGGATGTGATAATGATCCAACCAATTGGAATCAGACCATAAAGTGCACCTTGTGAAGCCGTCATAACGGCCATCATCACTGGCATTTTGAAAAAGATAACTGCCAAAACCATTGTAAGCAATAAGGTGGTTAATCCCGCGATATATCCCTTCATTTTCTTAATTGCTAGTGCCCAAAAAAAGTAAAGAATCGGGATAATTGCGACCAGTGCGGTCAACCATATACTATCCCCTACTACAGACGTGTTCTTGATAAATTCACCTGAAAAACTCATTTTATCCCCCCGGAAAAATTTTTGTCAATCACAGGCAGTTTGCCTTAATTCAAGTATATTGATATTTTTCGACAAAATCAAAGGATTTGTCACAATTTATTCACTTTTTTTTTGGGGGAATGCGCTTTGGTGAGAATATTTTGAAGAAAATCTTAATAGTTGGTATTTGGTTTTTTGGAATTTGTATATTATTGGCGAAACGACTACTTTCCATGGTCAATTTTCGCATATCGAGGCTCGGCAGTCTTGTTTTTTCCAGAATATTTTTATAGGTTGTTTCTAGTGGATCTGACTAATTGATTTTTTCCGATGCCTATTGCCCAATTGCTAACAACATTTCTCTGAGCACTTTACAAGCTACTGCTGTTGAGACACCGCTAGCATCATAGTGAGGTGCTAGTTCAACTATATCCGCTGCAACGATGTTAGCACCTTGCATTACCACAAATAATTGTTCCAGTTCTTTGTAGGTAATACCACCCGCTTCTGGTGTGCCGGTGCCAGAAAAAAGCGAAGGGTCAAGCACATCTAAATCGACAGTTACGTAAATCGGTTTGTCTTTCAATTGCTCCATGGTTTCTGCTAACCCGTCTAGATTGAACTTTTGTATTTTCACATGCCCATTACTAGCAAATTGAAATTCGTCTTTTGTCCCTGAACGAATGCCAAACTGATAGATACGCCCATCGCCAACTAAGTCATGGCAGCGTTTCAGTACTGTCGCGTGTGACAGCTTATTTCCCTGATAATCATCACGTAAATCAGTATGTGCGTCTAAATGAATAACTACCAAATCAGGATACTTTTCGAAAGCTGCCTGCACCAACGGATATGTCACAAGGTGCTCTCCACCAATTGCAAATGGTATGATATTATCTGTTAATACTTGACTCGAACAGCTGTAAATTGTTGCAAGTGCTTGTTCAACATTGCCAAAGGGTAGATCAATGTCACCTAAATCATGTACTGGCAGATCTACAAGATCTGCATCTAGTAGTGGGCTGTAGCTTTCAATACCATAGAACTCGTTTCGAATCATTGCTGGCGCAAAACGAGTACCTGGGCGAAATGAGGTTGTCCCATCAAAAGGTAGACCAAAGACAGCGATTTTCGCGTCTTCATATGTGCAATCAGTGAATCCAATAACGGGTTTGACTAGTTTAGAAAAAATTTGCGTTGTCATAATATCTCTCTTTTTATAATGCGAATTCCGCTTACTTTCTTAGGGCGGACAGCCTAATCTGATTACCTCAAAAATCTTGCGAAAGGGGCAATTTTATCTCACATTAAATCTGACTTGTCCCTACTACATTTTCTATTTGTAAGCCAGTTGATCTCCTAGTAATTCCTTCACATATGTTGGTAGAGCAAATGCGCCAATATGAAGTTCGCTATTATAATACTTCGTTCTGAGACCTAACTCATTCCAAGTAACTGAATCGACGTCCTGCACTGGGTGGAGCTTTTTCGAAGCAAATCCAAATAACCAATGACCACTTGGATAAGTGGGAATATGCGCTTGATATGCACAAGAGATTGGAAAGACACTTCGGATCTTATCTTGGGCACGCTTCATTTCCTTGGCATACTGTTCGAAGTAAGGCGATTCATTCTGATTGATCAGGATTCCCGTTGCTGTCAATGCGTCAAAACAATTCTGATAGAATGCTGTTGTGAATAACCCTTCTCCTGGACCAATGGGATCGGTTGAATCAACAATGATTAAGTCGTACGTATTTCTTTCTGACGCTTGCACCCATTTCAGGCCATCCTCAATGATGACATTGACACGTGAATCCTCGAGATTCGCTGCTGTAATCGGAAAGTATTCTTTGCATAGCTCGACAACTCGTTGGTCAATTTCAACCATGTCAATCTGCTCTATTGTGCTGTACCTTGTTAACTCGCGCACCGTGCCACCATCACCAGCACCAATAACTAGCACTCGCTTGATCGCTGGATTGACGGCCATTGCTGGATGAACAATCATGTCGTGGTAGATAAATTCATCTTTTTCCGTTACCATCATCAGCCCATCCAACGTGAAGAACTTTCCGAATTCTTCACTTCGCAGAATATCAATTCGTTGGAAAGGTGATGTTTCACTATGTATCTGCTCATCAACCTTAATTGAAAAGCGAGCTTCTTTTGACCATTCTTCTGTATACCATAATTCCATTGCTACACACTCATTTCTTCCACAGGTTTGTAGGTGATCTCGCCAAGTGGTATCGGACTAAACTTACGGATCTTATCCGTCATGCCACGAGGGATTTCAATTGACTCACTTCTTTCACTTTCGAAAATCTTTTCTAGATAATCAAATCCTAACCATGGATCAATTTCACCACAGGTAAACAAATCTACAGCAGCATAGCCATATTCGGGCCAAGTATGAATTGTTAGATGCGACTCCGAAATAATTACTGCTCCACTTACTCCATACGGCTTGAAATGGTGAAAATCACTTGTCACCACAGTTGCCTTTGCGCGCACTGCCGCTTCAACCATATGCTGTTCTATAAAATCTGGATCAACCAGCTTTTCGCTATTGCAATTGTAATACTCGACCAAAATATGTCGTCCTAATGTGTTAAATTTCATTATCTTCCTCCTGCCTGTTTTTGAAATACTGTCAAACTTTCTTGCAAATGCTTTTAATAGAAATTGTTTTTGCTTCAAGTGGGAAAAGCGTGTTCACACCAGATTTGTTGAATTCGATTATGATACAAACGCCTCTACTGGTCTTACCCGGAATAGCGTGTTCGCACCAGATTTGTTGAGTCTCTATTTGATTTCCTCCGCAACTACAAGCAATGACTCTAGAGTTGGATCATTCATATCAGTTAGCTGCGAGGACTGCGTTTTGAGAAATTGAATGTAAGCAATGACTTCTGCGGTGATTTCCTCACCAGGTGTGAGAATTGGGATACCAGGTGGATAGACCATGATTGACTCGGCACTTGTGCATCCCTCCGCTTGCTCAAGCACTACAGCTTTCTTCACTGCGTAGAAAGCTTGGCGAGGTGTTGCTTTAAACCTCGGATTAATATTTGGAACCCGGATATCTTTAGTTTCAATTTTACCGACTGCCTGCTTGGCAATTGCGTGCATAGCGGCGACTAGTTTTTGTAGATGTTCTTCTGTGTCCCCAAGACTGACAATCGCTAGCACATTGTGTGTATCTGCTAGCTCCATTTGAATATTGAAGTCACGATGCAATTGCTCGTATACTGCAAAACCAGTGATGCCTAATCCTGCGACACAAATGCCTAATTTGGTTTCATCGATTGCTGTGACACCTGCAGTTCCGACTAATTCCTCTCCATAAGCATAGATCCCTGGAATCTGATTCAATTGAATCTTCGCTTCCCGTACCATCTGCAATACCTTATCTAATTGCGCTCTACCATTCCTTGCAAGATGACGTCTGGCAATATCCAAACTAGTCATCAGTAAGTAAGAAGCACTCGTTGTCTGTGTTAAATGAATGACCTTCTGCACATGCATATGTGTTACACGATCATTCTGTAAAAACAGCGCCGATGCCTGAGTCAATGCTCCACCTGTTTTGTGAATGCTAACAGCTGCCATATCTGCCCCACAGCTCATAGCACTTGGCGGTAGCTGCTCGTGAAATTCGAAATGTGCACCATGTGCCTCGTCTACCAACACAACAAGACCTTTCTCCTGCGCATAGGCTGTGATCTCTGCCAAGGGTGAACAAGCGCCATAGTAGGTAGGATTAATTAGCAGAATCGCTTTTGCGTCTGGATGTGCATCGATCGTTTCTTTAGCAGTTGCTAAACTTACCCCGGTAGCGAACTGCATCTGCATGTTGACTTCCGCTTGCATGTAGACAGGAATTGCATCTGCTAGAATCAATGCATTGATTGCACTCTTATGCACATTCCGCGGCATAATAATTTTGTCTCCTGGCGAGCAAACTGATAGGACCATTGCTTGAACAGATTGAGTTGTTCCACCAACCATGAAAAAAGCATGCTCCGCTCCAAAAGCTTTTGCCATTAACATCTGAGCCTCATCAATCACACCCTCTGGGTGGTTGAGGTTATCAAGTCCTGGCATAGAGTTCACATCATATCGGATAGTTTCCCTACCGATGAAATCCGTTAGACCCTCTATATAATCTCCGCGTTTATGTCCGGGGACATCAAACGGAGAAATGTTTCTCGTTACATGCCATTGCATCGCTTCCCACAAAGGCGCACGATCTTGTGCAGTTTGAGAAGAAAGATCTCGTATCTTGCTTTGTATGATTTGCACAGATTCCTCATCCATTCCTGATTCTTTTTTAAGCTAAGTTTATTAAGTAAATAGTTAAGTAGAACTAAACTTACCGGCAAAAAAATTTGAATCAAACAATCTGATTCATTACTTTGTTTTCAAAGCGAATTTTATATTAAGTCATTTTAAAACTTCAATCAATTATTTTGCCTTCCACTTTCCGAACTGCTTTCTGATGGGAGAATTACGACAAAACCTAACAGCTTTCAAAACAATTTCCCAAAAAAAAAACGGCAAAAACCGTGCTTCCTCAGCTGGTTTTTGCCTTAAATTTTCTCGTAATTGATTTATCCTTACTCTGGGTCAAAATAGTATGCGCTAATAGACATTAATTTGTCTTGCTTTGTCAAATAGCAACGACACTTGATCCTCGCAAAATCGCGAAAATTGTTTACATCTTCATTATGGTGATTTGTAGTAATCTAAATCCACTTTCGTTGGCTTTAAATACTGATAATCATTTCGATCAATCGGCGTGAAATTTGGCGGAGTATAGAATCGTAGCAAGTCCTTGGTTACGATCTGATCAGACGCATTTAATTTCTCTTTCACAGTTTCAATCAACTTGTCAGCATCTACTGGGGTCTCTGCTTCTAATCCAGTTGCATTGTCATAGAAAATTTCGCCTGTATATGTGTATTGAGGTGTGACAAAACTTGCGTTTCTAAACGGGACTATCCCTTGGTGTTCCGGTGACAAAATGTCTGAGCCCAATTCTAAATAGTCCTTTGTATCAATACCTAACAAGTGTAGAATAGTTGGTCGCACATCTACTTCCCCACAATAAGTGTGATTAGGTCCACCCGTAACTCCAGGCGCATGCACCATAAACACTGTACGTTGCAACTGTGCAGTATCAAATGGGGTGATTTCTTCTTTATTCAAAACTTTTGCCATTGCATCATTGTAGTTCTCAGAGATACCATAGTGATCGCCATACATGACGATAATCGAATTTTCATATAAGCCACTGGCTTTTAGGTCATCAAAGAACAGCTTTAAGGAGGTGTCTAAATAATTTGCAGATTGGAAATATTGATTGACAACCTTGTCGCCAAAATCTCCAACAGGAAATGTTGTATCCTGTTGATCCATTCCAAACGGATAGTGATTTGACAATGTGATCATTTTCGCAAAGAATGGCTGCTCCAGCTTCTTCATAATGGGAACGCTTTCCTTGAAGAACGGAATATCTTTCATGCCGTAGTTTTTCTTGTTTTCATCTGTCATATCATAGTAAGCCGCATCAAAGAATTTATCATATCCCATTGATCGGTACATCTCATTACGATTCCAAAAGGTTTTGTAGTTTCCATGAAAGACCGCTGAATTATACCCCTGATACTTTAAGATACCCGATAATGCTTGTTCAGTGTTTTGAGCTTTATTCACATATACTGAGCCCTGTGCCATCGGAAAAAGGGCTGTGTCCATCATAAATTCCGCATCGGATGTTTTTCCTTGACCTGTCTGATGAAAGAAATTATCGAAATAGAATGTCGTCCCATCGTGGGCTAATGAATTTAGAAATGGGGTTACTTCTTGATTACCGATTTTGTAGTCAATCACAAAATTCTGCAATGATTCAAGCGAAATCAAAATCACATTTTTGCCTTGTGCTTTACCAAAGTAATCTGGGTTAGGTTTCACATAATTGGCCTTTATATAGTTGTCAACTGCCACTAAATCATCTGAGCCAGCCATTGCTCTTTGTGTCATTGACTTGGTACTTTGGATGGCATCATAAATCGAGAAATTATAGACTCCTAGGTACTTTACCAAGTAGTTGCGATCAAAAGTCCGGGTAAGCAACTGTGGGCGATCGATTTCTGCAAGTCCTAAGTTAATCAAAAACACACAAATCGCAGCGATTAGTGTTCGGCGAAATGCAGCTAAATGATTATTCACATATAGTGGTGCCGCTTTCTTAACAATCACAATCAAGATAACTATTGGATCAATGAACATCAGTATATCTGTAACACGCAGGAGTTCTAATACACTAGAACCAGAATTCTCTTGCGCTGACATAATGGTTGGAATCGTAATGAAATCACTAAAGAAGCGATAATACATCACATTTGCGAATAGCCAAATTGAAGAAATCAAATCCACTAGAAACAACATTCTATATTGACCTTTTTTCTTAAACAAATAAACAAAACTGATGATCAATAATGTTGAACTTACTGGGTTGATAAATAATAAGAAATGCTGATAAAAACCTTCAACACCTAATTTAAATTGCGTCAAATATACTAGATATGTTTTGATCCAAAACAAAACAGCCGTTATTATGAAGATGGAATGATAACGTTTAAAGAATGCTTTTGGATTTTTCAAGGCTTTAATATATCGTAGCATTTTACCTTTTCCTTTATAAATGTTTTAGTCTCATGATTATATTCCCATTTTTCAGGTCTGGCAACTGTTATTATTTCTGATAATGCAATGATTTACAATCACCCTTTGCATTTTTCGATTCACAATTAGCATTATAGAGAGGAGTGGCAAGAGAGGAAATTGTGACATGTAGGAAAATGTTAATAGGGGCTATCAATCAGATGCGAAGAAACATTCACACCACACTTCGGGGTTTCGCCTTTCAATTCTCGATTAGAAAAACGACCATGCCGTTGCATGATCGCTTTCTTTGCTTGACTAATTTGTATGCATTTTGAATTCAAGAAATAATTCATTATAGTAGGCGAGATTTCTTTTCCCCAAGTCTTCGTATACTTCTAATTTATTGGTCAGCTCTTCAGCTGGATAGAACCTTTCATCCCCAGTAACCTCTTCATCCATCAACTCTAGCGCTGCAACATTAGGCGTTGCATAGCCAACATAATCAGCATTGGTCGCAGCATTCTCAGGATCAAGCATGAAATTAATGAATTGATGTGCGCCATCCACGTTTTTTGCACAGGTCGGAATTACCATATTATCAAACCAGAGATTCGAGCCCTCACTTGGTACAACATAGTCCATTTCTTCATTCTCATCCATAATTTCCGATGCGTCACCAGACCATACTACTGCTACACCTGCTTCATTGCCCGCCATCAACATCTTGATTTCATCGCCAACAATCGCTTTCACATTTGGTACGAGTAGATCCAGCTTTTCCTTTGCCTCAATTAAATGTGTTTTATCAATATCATTTAATGAATAGCCCAAGCTGTTCAATGACATCCCGATTTCCTCACGAGCACCATCCACAAGCAGAATTTGATCCTCGAGCTTAGGATCCCAAAGATCTTCCCAGCTCGTAATCTCCACTCCGGTTAGAGATGGATTATAAATGATACCTACAGTCCCCCAAAAATAAGGAATCGAAAACTCATTATTTGGGTCAAACGATAAATTCATAAAGCGTTGATCAATATTCTTTAGGTTTGGTAGCTTTTCTTTATCGACAGGAATCAGAAGATTTTCTTTCTTCATCTTTGCGATTGTGTACTCAGATGGAACACAAACATCAAAGGTCACACCACCCTGTTCGATCTTCGTCATCATTGCTTCATTGGAGTCAAACGTCTGATAGATGATCTTAATGCCTGTTTCCTCTTCAAACTTTGTAATTAGCTCAGGGTCGATGTAATCGCCCCAATTATACACAGTCAGGGTATTATCACCCGAAAACCCTTCTTCTGCATTCAAACGATTTGTTACGATTAGAAGTGCTGCAGACACAAAGATAATAATTAGAAATGTGTTTATTAGCTTTCTCATCCTTTAGCCTCCACTTCATGGCGCAGTCTTCTTTGCTCAATTGCATAGAATCCGATCACGATAATCATTGTGATCACGAAGATTATGGTAGTCAGTGCGTTAATATTCATAGAGATACCTCTACGTGCTAACGAGTAGATCTCGACAGATAGTGTTGTAAAGCCATTACCAGTCACAAAGAATGTAACTGCAAAGTCATCTAGTGAGTATGTCAAAGACATGAAAAACCCTGCAAATATGCCTGATGTGATGAAGGGCAAGATGACCTTCGTTAATACATTCCAACGATTCGCACCTAGATCCAGTGCTGCATCGATTAGTGTTGGACTCATTTCTTGTAATTTCGGTAGAACCATAATCACAACGATCGGTACACCAAATGCTATATGTGCAATTAGCACAGATGCAAATCCTAGCTTAATCCCGATGATCGTAAACAAGATCAAGAAAGAGGCACCGATAATGACGTCAGGGCTGACGATCAACACATTGTTAAATGACAGCAATGTGTTCTTCATTCTTCGTGATCTTGAAAAATAGATAGCAATTGCGCCCAATACACCAATAATTGTCGACACTACTGCTGATAACAGGGCGATGATGACTGTATTAAGGACAATAATCATCAACCGCGTGTCTTGAAAAACGTCTTTATAGTGCTTCAATGTAAAACCAGAAAACTTATTCATGTTATCTGCATCATTAAAAGAATAGAAAATCAGAAAGAATATCGGTGCGTACAAAACGATGAACACCAGCAAGAGATATAAATGGGAAATCTTAAACTTCTTCTTCATTGTTTATGACCCCCTAGCTTCTTGCTGCCACCCATAAAGATCATCATGAGCACCATTGCAATGATTAAGAATACTGCAATCGTGGCACCCATGCC
Source organism: Caryophanales bacterium (assembly GCA_031554275.1). Lineage (GTDB taxonomy): Bacteria > Bacillota > Bacilli > JARBTR01 > JARBTR01 > JAVBKB01. The sequence continues at coordinate 38,703 of JAVBKB010000023.1, forward strand.
CCAATCTTGGGTCACAAGGAAATGCTGTTCAATCGCTGTTCCAAGTGTGATCACTCGATTTCCTGCGATCAATCTTGTAATCATAAACAGGGATAATGCTGGAATGAATACTGCCATGCATCCTGATTTAATACCATCCGTTACAAGTGGTAGAATCACGCGTCGGAATGTAATCCAACGATTTGCGCCTAAATCCTGTGCTGCATACACAAGTGATGGGTTCAATTCTTCCAAAGAATTGTAAACTGGTAACAACATAAATGGTATGAAAATATAAACCGATACAAAGATGAAACTGAAATCAGTAAATAAAATCTGTTGTGTGCCAATGCCGATGAATTCTAGAAAACTATTCGCACTTCCATGAGTACCGAAAATGCCAATAAACGCATATGCCTTTAGCAATAGGTTAATCCAAGTCGGCAAGATAATTAGTAGCACCCAAAGTCGTTTGTGTTTTGTCTTTGTTAGTAAATATGCTGTTGGAAATGCGACTAACAAAGAGAATGCTGTAATTAGAAATGCATACCAGAACGAACTCAGTGTCATTTTTAAATAGATTGGATCAAAAAAACGCGCATAGTTATTGAGCGTGAATTGATGATCCACGTCAAAAAACGAGTAGTAGCCAATAAGTGCTATTGGTGCAACGACAAAGAATACAATCCACAAGAGATAAGGAACGAGGTAGGTGTTTCGAGAATTATTCTTCATCTTCGCTTACCTCAGTAAACTCTTCAATTCGTTTATCGAAATCCTCCTCAGATTCGTTCAGTCGCATTACATGAATTGCTTCTGGTTCAAAGAACAATCCGATCTCATCGCCAACAATTGCTTGCTTCGTCGAGTGTACGAGCCACTCATTTTTGTATTCATCATAGCAACAGATCTCATAATGAACACCCCGAAACAACTGGGAGTCTACTTGTACCTTCAACTTACCCTTTTCGCGTGTGGTGATTTCCAAATCCTCTGGACGGATAACCACTTCAACCGTTTCACCCTTGTTGAAACCACCATCCATACAGTCAAATTGCTGTCCAGCAAACTCTACCAAGTAATCACGGACAACTTTTGCTGGTACAATGTTGGATTCGCCTATGAAATCAGCTACAAAACGATTGATAGGTTCATCGTAGATATCCATTGGTGTACCGCTTTGCTCAATTGCTCCTTGATTAATAACAAAGATCTCATCAGACATGGCAAGCGCTTCTTCTTGATCATGGGTTACAAAGATAAAGGTGATCCCCAATCGACGCTGGAGTTCACGTAACTCGTATTGCATTTCTGTTCGTAGTTTCAAATCGAGTGCTGATAACGGTTCATCGAGCAAAATGACTTCCGGTTCATTTACAATTGCTCGAGCAATTGCTACACGCTGCTTCTGCCCGCCTGACATCTCACGAATCTCTCTATTTTCATAGCCCTTTAAATTTACGAATTTCAGTGCTTGCAACACTCTTTCCTTAACTTCCTTATTTGGTCGCTTTTTAATCCGGAGACCAAAAGCCACATTTTCAAAAACATTTAAATGTGGGAAAAGCGCATAATCCTGGAACACTGTATTTACTTGGCGATCATTGGCCGGCACATTGTTCATTTCTTTATCATTGATCAAAATCTTGCCATCTGTTGGTTGAATAAACCCTGCAATTAGTCGCAAGATAGTCGTCTTACCGCAACCTGAAGGACCTAGAAGTGTGTAGAACTTGCCTTTCTCTATTTCAAAATTTATATCCTCCAACACAACAGTGTCGTCAAACTTTTGTGATACATTTTCAAATCGGATAATTGTATTCGGCATTCCATTCCCTCCATCTAACTTAAGAACAGCCTCCTGTAGAGCATGCCCAATATCGAAGGCATTTCTACAAGAAGCTTATCCTGTTTCCTGATAAAAACATAAAATGGAAATGGCGAAAATCCCAATCTGCTTTGTCAGTCAAGTCTGCATAAGCCTGGTACCGTTCTACTCTAAGCTTTAGCTTAGGTGCAGAAGGGACAGCACAGTTTCCCGTTTTGGTCTAACCAAAGGTTAGCAACCAAAAGGACGAGAACAGTTTGTCTAAGTTCTAAAAGAGCTTGGCAACAAACCACTGTTATGCTTCGCCTTTCCTTTCGCACATCTAGAAATTCTCTCATCTCTACTTTATGTTTTTATCTAGAAACAGGATTATTAAATTGTTCTAAAAAAAGTTTAATAATGCGTTACTTTTTGTTTAGTTTTACAATGACATTATACAGTAATCTTTTGAAATAGCAAGAATAAATAGCAAGTTTTTTGTAGCTGGAAAAAGCAAGAAAAACTCAAGCTTTTCCTTGCTTTTTGCCTCTATTCTGCATTGCGTTTTCATCCTCAAAATCGAGCGCTTTCTCTAGGTCATTCTTTCTGTGCTTTTTCATCAAAACGCTTGCTTCTTTTGCGGGTTATTTTCACATTGAGTTGATATTCAAGTTCTTGCTCCTATTGAAACAGAACTCCTAAAGCAATAGAAATGCGTTTGCTCTCGCTACTATCGGCACGCGAAGTCATGATAATGGGTGCTTTTGCACCGAGCACAATCCCACCGTTTTTGGCATTCGCCATAAAGACGAGTGATTTATAGAGGATGTTTCCTGCCTCGATATCAGGGCACAACAATATGTCGGCATCTCCACATACTGAGCTCACAACCCCTTTTGTTGCAGCTGACTCTTTCGAGACCGCTACATCTAGGGCAAATGGTCCATCGATAATAGCACCTGTAAGTTGATTGCAACGATTCATCTGAACAATTTTCTCGTATTCAATTGTTACTGGCATCTTTTCGTCGACTTTTTCTTTAGCACAAATTAGTGCTACTTTCGGTTCTGGCAACCCTAACTTGTGCACAGCAGTGATGGCATTCTCAATTATTTGTATCTTTCCTTCTAGGTCAGGCGCAATATTCACTGCTGCATCTGTTACAAATAGCAACTTGTGGTATGCCGCCACTTCAAACACTGCCAAATGACTCAGTTTCCTCTCTGACCGAATCCCAATCTGACGATCCAATACTGCTTTCATAATGACTGTAGTATCAACAAGCCCCTTCATCAGCACGTTTGCTCTTCCCTGGGAGACCAGTTCAACTGCTTTGTAAGCCGCAGAATTGACATCATCCATGTGTACAATTTCAAATAGCGTCAAATCCATCTGTATTTGATCCGCAATAGTGCGTATCTTCGCTTCATCCCCCACTAGTATGAAATCTGCAATTCCTTGTTGGTGTGCTTCAGACACTGCCTCTAACACATGGCTATCTTCAGCTACCGCTACCGAAATAACCGTGTTTTTTTTGATTGTTGATTGACTTACTAATTCTGCGATCGTTTTGATGATAAGCACCTCTTCATTTGCTCGCTACTTTCAAGCATCACTATTTTGTTCTCATTCTATAGTAAAACAAGGTGCCTGCTTCTGCAAATCGTTCGAGTCATATTTACCAGTAAAGCTACTATCCTGCAAATATCGATGTAACAGTTTCTCCACCTGATTACGAATATGTGCATGAAAATATTTATGCTTTTGCTCATACCCTCGAATACTAAATGAATAGGCTGTGAACATATCATCTCTTTCTATTTCAACCACCTTCAATCGCCGCTTTAACAAGAATTGTTGCACTTCGTATTGACTGTTATGCACCTCCTGCCCGACCTGATTCAGCAAGTGCAAGTATGGTCGCTTAATCTTAAAATGCTTTTCAATTAATTTCTTATCATTTTCTAATGAACTTAATAGCATAGGTAAATAAATCCCTAATTCAAGGGCATTCCGTTCTGCTTCAGTCAGCTTCATCAGTAGTCACCTCTTCTAAATCGACTTTGACAATGTCATTCATGGCAATCTTTTGTGTACCTCCACGCAAAAGGTCGCACACACGCAAAGATTGTTGAATATAGTCACAAGCATGCACTCGGCAAAATAATATTCGATATTGATGGGTTGCGCCATCATAATACCGGATGTTGACAGGTGTTTTGCGGGATAGTGACTGATTGAGATTTTGTTCTATTTCCTCAATCTGCTCCTCGGAAAGTAGGATCCGATCCTCATACATTTCCTCTAGCTGCCAGTTCTTCAGAATGCTATTATGCTCTGGTGTCATAAACCCAAACCACTTGATTAAACCTCTATCCTTCATTATCCTCACCTTTGTATAAAAATGATTGAAGACTGACCACAGAAAGGAATATTCCTGCACAGTAAATAAGACTCGGCTTCCTGCACCTAGATTAAGTTCGTCCTATGCACTGACCTTATGGGGGTGCGCTAACTCACCTGACAGCTAATAAAGCCTTTCTAATTAGGCTTTATGTCCCCCAATAAGGCTGTTTCTGTGTTTCGCTGTTGCATGTTTTGTTGCTGAAACTGCACGTAATAATGCATCCTTGCCATATCTTTCGCGCACTGCATCCATTACAAAACCCACATCGCGTTGCTTATAATATTTCTGATTAAAAAGATCCATTTGAAAATGACCATCATCTGTTTCCACATTGGATAATCGTACAAATATCTTTCGTACAGGCAAGCCTGTTTGGTGGTGCTCCTTTAGTAACTGCAAACAGGCCTCATAAATATCTAGGGTAACATTGGTCAAGTTATCAATGGTATGTGATCGATAAAATCCTTTCTGCGCCGCCCTTTTATTGTAGTTCAGCCCTAAACTCACAGTTCGACCGGCAGCCTGCTTTCTTCTAGCTCTGCGCGCTACTTCTTCACACATTTCAAGAATAGCAACCTTTATCTCCTCTAGCTCAAAAAAATCCCGCATCAGCATTTGACTATTTCCAATACTATGACTTCTCTGATGAGTTGACGATCCTATCTCAGAATGATCTAATCCCCAAGCATGGTAGTAAAGTTGCTTTCCCATGACGCCAAACTTGCTTTCTAATTTCTTGAGATCATAATTTGCAAGGTCGCCTATACTGTAAATACCAACATCATTCAATTTCTTCTCCATCCGTGCACCAATACCCCACATCTCACTGAGTGGTGATATTGACCATAACTTGGTCTTTACATCCTCATAAGTCCAACGCGCGACAAAACCGTTGTGAGTCTTCGCCTCTACATCCAAAGCTACTTTCGCCAACAGCATATTAGGACCGATACCAATACAGCATATTAATCCAAACTCTCTTAGCAAGTCATTCTTGATTTGTTCTGCCGCCTCTTCTACTGAACCAAAAAGTGTACTTGTACCATCCAAATTGATAAAGGCTTCATCTACGCTATAGATATAGATATCCTTCTGAGGTGCATAACGACTGAATAATCTTGAAATTTCTGTTGAAATTCGCAAATAAGTTGCCATCTTAGGCTCCTCAATGCAAATACGTTTATCTGCTGGAATCTCATATCTCCTCGAACCTGTCTTGATACCAAACTCCTTTTTCATTGCTGGTGAAGATGCCAGCACAACACTCCCTGGGTGATTCTTGCTACCCACTACAGCTAAGTAGGTCGTCATCGGATCTAAACCCTTTAAGACGCAAGTACAACTTGCATAAAAAGACCGCATATCCACACAAATAATTTGTTGGTGTGGCGCAAGATCATAGTTGATCATGGTAATTTCCTTCCTTAATAATGATCCTTTCTGCTATCTGCTCATGCATTTGTGTAGGATTCCTGCACAGACTAATCCCCGGAAAAACACGAACATATATTCTAGTGTACTCAATATTAACACGAATATACGTTCCTGTAAATAAATTAATTTTAAAAACCTGCCCAGATGTTCTGAACAGGTTTTAGTTGCATTATGCTATTTTTACGAAAGTTTTTTTATCAAAATTGAAATACTCACGGTACCTGCAAGTTGACCATCATCAATCACTGCATTCTGTTCTGGATCAACGTTTCTAAGTGTGAGTGTAACGGGGAGATTTGCAGAAGAGACGATGATTAAAGCTTGACCGTAAACAATACTGGATGCAGATGTTGCTGTATAACGAGTTCCTGGAAGTTCACAATCACCAATAAACAAAGCCAGTGTGACATTCGCCACTTGTGGTTGTGCATAAAACACGACATCATATAACCCGTTCTGACTTAACAAAATTGATGACGGGGCGGTAAAGCTAATACCTGCTGGCAATGGATTTGGAATTGGCATTTGATTAAATTGCACACTACCACCTGGTGCGATTGTTTGCGTACCAATATGATAGATATAAGCAAATGTTGCCACTCCTCCTGCTGGACCTTGTTCACCTTGTTCACCTTGTATACCCTGTATACCTTGTTCACCCTGTATACCCTGTTCCCCTTGTATACCCTGTATACCCTGTTCCCCTTGTTCACCCTGTATACCCTGTTCACCTTGCATCCCTGGTGCTCCCGGCGCTCCTGGTTCTCCTGCTGCTCCTGCTGGACCTGGTGGTCCCTGCATCCCTGGTGCTCCTGGCGCTCCCGGTTCCCCTGCTGGACCTTGATCACCCTGCGGACCTGCTGGTCCAGTTTGACAATCACATCGATTGTCCATATCAAAGCTTGTATCTACTTCAGCCGTAGTTTCGGCATCTGTCGCATTCAGGTTCACATCAGAATCAAGTGAATTACAAAACATCTCCAAAAGTTGATCGGCAGTTGGTGCTAACTCAGATTCTGGTTCTGGTTCGCTCCGATTTCCAAAAAAGGATTGCCTATTGCCTCGATTACCTTCACGTTCAAAATCTTCTCTCCTAAAATAAATGGCCATTATTTCACCTCCTGTACAAGTATGATATGCCTGGACCAAATTTCTGGTACCACACCTGTGTAAAAACGGCGCAAACCCATAACATTGCAATTTCTTTTCATTAAAAAAGTTGAACCAAGAGTTCAACTAGTTCAACTTTATATGAATTGACCGACATCCATCCAGTCTACTTCTGGCGATCACAGTAAATTTTCATTGCCTCACTCATAAATGCCGCTAGACCTTCCTGGGATTTATCAATATTTGCGGTGAATCGCGGGTCCGCAATATACATGTCCGCCAACCCGCGATATATTTCCACTGTGCAATTATAGAAATTGTCGGTAATACTCTGATGATGTGCAGCAATCGCTACCTGAGCTTCATCAGAAGCAGGTCCTTTGGGCATTGCGGCAACTAAGTTCCCATAAATCACTTCATTTTGCTCATGCATACGACGCCAATCATCTTCGGTATAGTTCTTCGTACGACGTGCTGACTCCTTGTAAGCATCTGAGTCACCATACTTTTCTTTCGTTTCTGCTTCATATTGCTTTTGATGTTCTTCAATTTTTTTCATATCAAATGGTTCAAACATTTTTTTCTTAGACATCTTGACTCCTCCTTGTACCGATTGTAATGTCTCATCAACCGATCGAATAATTTTTTCGAGGCGACTCATCTTCAACTCTAACATCTGTTTATGCTTCACCAATGCCTGGGTGCGATCAAAGCTTGGGTGCATAATAATTTGCTTGATTTCTTCTAGCGGAAATCCCAATTCTTTAAAAAAAAGAATTTGTTGCAACTTTGCAAAATCCTCATCACTATATTGGCGATAGCCATTAGCAGCTATTTGCGGTTTCAACAAGCCGATTTCATCATAATGATGTAGCGTTCGCACACTTACACCAGCTAATTCTGCAACTTGCTTGATTTGATACATTTGTTTCACCTCAACAACTATCCTATACTATCACGTAACGTAAGAGTCAATTCGTTTTAAAATTTTTTTACTTAAATCAGTTTTCACTCGTAATCATTTTTAGAAATCATTCGAGACACCCTAAAGTCACGCTAAACAACCTACAACTGTTGGCTGCATCACGTTACCCCTTCAAATAGTACTCCATGATCTCATCCACAAGCTCAAACATATCAAACGCTGTGTAATCCCTAGCCTTTGGGTTATCGTGTACTAACTTCACTGCAGCCTCAAGAAACTGCATCCAGTTTGCAGGGAAACACATCTCCTTTTGAATTTCGACTGCTGTCTTGCCATGCACTTTATAAGTGTGCATGAACTTAGAAGAGCGTGTATACTTTTTGTATGCATGGTCTGAATCAAAATCATTTCTGGTTTTTAACACCGCGATCCCTCATTCTTTTTAAAAAAGCTTGCATATTTGTTGAAAATATTCTATCATTTTTTTCTTGAAGAAAACAAATGAGAAACAAATGAAGTGGAAAAAAATAAATTCCCACTATATTATTAGTCAGTATTTTTGGTATTCTTATATCATAGCTTGTTAAGGAGGGCAGACATGGTTACTCGAAAAGGGAAATTAAGAAGACAAAAGAGGAGAAGAAGGAGATTACTTTTACTTATTCTCGCTATGATTTTAGTACCGATTTTGTTTTTCGGAACGAAATATACAATTAAATTCTTTCAGACAAATGCTCAAGTCAAGAACGAGCTTAAACGAGGAACTACATCCGAAAAGAGAGACGAAGCAGTGAAAAAGGAGGACCCTTTCTCAATTCTATTGATTGGCACAGACCAAGCCACCAAGGAGGAAAAAGGTCGTTCTGACACGATGATTATTGTAACAGTTAACCCCAAAAGTGATACTATGAAAATGACTAGTGTTCCAAGAGATATGCGCGTGAAAATACCTGGACACAATGACTATTCGAAAATCAACGCCGCCTTCGCAGAAGGTGGTGCCGATCTGACAATTGAAACAATTGAAAATGAATTTGATATCCCGATAGACAATTATGTGCAAATCAATTTCCAAGGATTTAAGGATATGGTTAATATCTTTGGAGGTATCGATGTCAATAATAAATTTAAATTCAAAGAATTGTGGTATGACTTCCCTGCAGGTCCATTGCATCTTGATGGCGATCAAGCATTGGCTTATGTGAGAATGCGAAAGTCAGATCCACAAGGAGATTATGGTAGACAAGAAAGACAGAAAGAAGCCATTAAAATCATCATGGGTAGGGCTAAGAGCTTTGATTCAATTAAAAACTTTGAGGGAATCATGGACACAGTTGGAACCAGTGTGAAATCTAGCTACTCCATTTTAGAAATGTGGGATTTAAAAGAAGACTACTCTGATGCTTTGAATAACGTAGAGTCTGTCAAAATCCAAGCGAAAAGCGCAACTATTAGGGCGCAATCATACGAATTACTCCCATATGATGAGCGTATACGTATCACAGAATTAATTCGTACTCATTTAGATCTCCCATTAAAGGATCGTAGTACGTATCCAAACAATGATAAAGAGATCGCAAAATAAGTAGGAACTAAGATATTACTGTGAAAGAAATTGAGCAAAATATACAAATAATAATTAAGATCATCCTCGCACAACTAACAGATAATAAGCAGAACGAAACCACTGCACGGTGGCGAATCAACCAAATACCTAGCACAACCAGTAGAAAGCAATCTGCTGGTTTTTCTTTTGTTTTACAATGGGTGAACCCATGGTTAAACGATATTGTAGTAATATTATCCCCTACATACGAAAACGGAACCTTCCTTATGGAAAGTCCCGTTACCCCTACGCTTTTTCGATCTCATGTACTCACAGATATTTAGCCTCGAAAAGCAATACGAAGACGCTTAGTCAAGATGCTTTCTCACCCGATCTCTCATGATCATTAATAAATCATTCCGCAAACTGGTATCTTGTAATGCAAAATCTATCGTTGTTTCAATAAACCCGATTTTTTCACCAACATCATAACGTTTTCCTTCAAAATCATAGGCATACACTGTTTGTTCTTCATTTAGTTGTTGAATGGCATCTGTCAACTGAATTTCTCCACCTGCACCTACCCGCTGGTGTGATAGAAAGTGAAAGATTTCTGGACGAAGTATGTATCTTCCCATTATCGCCAAATTAGACGGTGCAGTCCCAGGTGTTGGTTTCTCCACAAAACTTCGAACACGGTAACGTCTACCCATTTGGTCTACTTGCTCAATTACACCATATCGATGTGTCTGATTCTCTGGTACCTGCTGCACACCAATAATCGAACAATTCGTTGCATTGTACTCATCGATCAACTGCTTTAAACAAGGTACTTCAGATTGTACAATATCATCGCCTAGTAGCACCGCAAACGGTTCATTTCCAATGAAGTTGCGCGCACACCAAACCGCATGACCCAAGCCCATAGGGGATTTCTGGCGAATATAATGAATCTCGACATTAGAAGATTTTTTAACTTTTTCAAGGAGATCGAGCTTTCCATTTTCCAACAAGTTTGTTTCTAAGTCGGTAGCGAAATCAAAATGATCTTCAATCGCTCGCTTATTTCTGCCCGTTACAATGAGAATGTCTTTAATACCCGAATCAATGGCTTCCTCGACAATATATTGAATAGTTGGCTTATCAACAATAGGTAGCATTTCTTTAGGCATTGCTTTCGTAGCTGGTAAAAACCTCGTACCTAGACCTGCTGCAGGAATAATTGCTTTACGAATGTGCACAAATTTCACCTCAATTCAAAGATGTTACGAGAAGCATCGGGAATCGATTCGAAATATTTACACGTTATTTAGTGAAAATATTTCAAGCAGTCGACGACCAAAATCGATAAATACACCATGCTTCAAGACGCGCAGGATTTCCTCCGTTGAAGTCGTTCGCACTTCAAGATGCTAAATAATTGTATGGTTGTGGTTTGTTTTTATTCAGCAAAAAGTGTTAATCGCAAATTTTGTTCTCTTATTCCTTCTATTAAAAATCGCCAAGAAGATGGCGATTTTTGAGGAGAGGTTACTGGGGGAATTAATGGGGGTTACAACTTATTCGGCAAACTATTACCTGAAAACTGGGCCTATCTGTCCAAAGTATGCAGCAATTCTAGTCAATACTTGAGATAACTTCGTTCTGCAATTTCTTGACAATATATTGTTTCAAACTCTCGAATCTCCCTGATTAATGAGGTAATTAAATTTTTCATGTGTTTGATTTCAGCATCATGTTTGGCAAGACGACTATTTGCGCTGCCCAGTACTCGAATTAAATTTACAATCATATCCTCGCTAGCAATATGCTGTAGCGGTTCTTGACCTTTTTCAAATCTATGGCACATATGAACGTTATTCATGTAGTCACATCCGTTTGTTTGCGATCTGTATTCTTTTTGAAATCACCTAGCTTATTTGCTATTTTATCGATTTCTAAGCGAGGTAATTCGGTTATTGTGTCTTTGGAAGTCTCAGATTTGATTAGCTGATCCACAGATTGTATAGCATCTGTCTCTGACTTATGCAATTTGTCCATGAATTGTACATTTTCTGCAACTACCTCTGTAACATAGACAGTGCGCAATTCTGCATTTTCATATTTTCTTGTAGCAATCCTACCTGTAACACCCACAACTGAACCTTTCCCACAATAAAGTGCTGTCTTCTCAGCAACTTTGCCCCATAGTGTACATTGCACAAAGTCCGTTTTGTACTCGCCATTTTGGTCCCGAAAGTTCCTAGAAACCGCTAGTGCTACATTCGAAACCGCCTTCCCATCAGGTGTATATCTCACCTCTAAATCTTTGGTTAAGCGTCCTACTAGAGTTACTTGATTTAACATTTTCTCACCTCGTTTCTATTAATGACATCATAAAGAAAGCCACACTACTTGTAAAAACAGTATGTTTGCAATTTGAAACCATTTTGGCTGGTAAAATTCGCATGCAATCAAAAAGTTCGTAACCTCATTAGAGAAAGTTACGAACTTCACAAAATACTTATTATTTCAACGCAAAAGTAATTTCCGCTTCACAGGTTACTTCGCCATCCACAGTTGCAATAGCTCTCCCTTTGCCCACAGGTCCACGGAGTTTAACTATCTCTACCTCTAGACGTAATTGATCACCAGGAACAACTTGCCGCTTAAATCGGCAACTATCTATACCTGCAAAGAAAGCCAATTTACCTTGGTTCTCTTCTTTACGCAATACAATCACTGCTCCTACCTGTGCAAGTGCTTCAACAATAAGCACACCAGGCATGACAGGGTAATCTGGGAAATGCCCATTAAAAAACTCTTCATTAGCTGTCACATTTTTGATTCCAACAGCTTTTGTATCTGTTACTTCCAATATCCGATCAATTAGTAAAAAAGGATAGCGATGCGGAATAATTGATTTGATTTCTTGAATGTCCAATAATAACCTCCTAAAAAATCCTCCGATTTGTGGAATGCATGACCATGTTCAAATATTATGTAGCCAGCTGATAAATGATCTTTCTATGCACAAATCTTCTGGGAAATAAGTAACAGAAGGGAGTCTCCCTTCTGTTACTTATTATACAATTATTAAGGCTTCTTGACCAAATCTATGATATGTTGCCAGGTGCTCTTCTTGAAAACATCGTCAGGGTCACCTTGACCAATTAAGGCGTAGCCGACATAGAGACCCACAATAATTGCGGCAACAACTAGAACAAGAACTATCAAAATCCTTAGCCAAATCGGGATTAACCGCATTCGAATCTTAGCACTGGAGACATCGTCTGCTTGTTTTTCAATTCTTTCAACGTCTTTAGCTCTTTGCTCTTCTAACTTTCGATGCTCTTCGCGAATACGATCAGATTTAGCAACCGACTCACTCTCAGGGAGAGCTACGACTTCATCGAGTAAAATTATCGGCTCATTGTCCGCCTCGGTCTGACTTTCCTTCCCAGTCTCTTGATCTCTTCCAACTGGTAGGTCTAGAATTGGCGACTCTTCTCCAACTTTGACAGCTGGTTTTCTTTTTGGTGGTTTAGATTTACGTTTGTTTTTCGCTGATGCATTCGACTTAGGGCTTCGTGCTTTACTTTTCTTCTCAGTCGCTTGATCTCTTTCAACTGGTAGAGTCTGTGACTCTTCTACTTCAGAAACTGGAAGTTTATCATCTGTTCTTGACACTACACCTTTATCAGCTGGTTTTCTTTTTGATGATTTGTTTTTATTTTTGTTTTTCGCTGATTTCGACTTGGCGTTTTGTACTTTAATTTCTTCCTCAGTCGATGGTTTTCTGTCAGCCGATGGTTTTCTATCAGTCGACGGTTTTCCATCAGTCGATGGTTTTCTGTCAGCTGATGGTTTTCTGTCAGCCCATGATTTTCTATCAGCTGATGGTTTTCTATCAGCTGATGGTTTTCTATCAGTCGACGGTTTTCCATCAGTCGTTGGTTTTCTGTCAGCCGACGGTTTTCTATCAGCCGACGGTTTTCTATCAGCCGACGGTTTTCCATCAGTCGATGGTTTTCTATCAGTCGATGGTTTTCTATCAGTCGATGGTTTTCTATCAGCCGACGGTTTTCTATCAGCAGCTGGTTTTCTATCAGCAGCTGGTTTTCTGTCAGCCGATGGTTTTCTATCAGTCGGTACATCTAGGGTCTGCTGTGGCTGCTTTGTTTCAGAACTAGCTTCTCCAACTTGAAGAACACCACCTGTGCTTGACACTACAACTTTGTCAGCTGGTTTTTTCTTTGATGATTTGGATTTGCTTTTGTTTGAAACTGGTGGTGAACTCGGCTTGGTTTTATGTGTAGCTGTAGTTTTAGTATCTGCAGCTACTTCCGATAAATTCTTCGATGATATGTTCTTCTTAGAATTCGCAGGATGGTTTTTTGACTTAGACGAGTTTTTATTCTTTGTGTTCTTTGCATTTTTCTTTTTCTGTGCCACGATCAAACTCCTAACTATCAGTGTTACTTATAAAACATTCCTGCATTCTGTTAAGGTGACACCTTTGGACAGAGCAGGAATGGCTTTTATTTTTTCAAATTTTCTAACATAATCCCTGTTCCTGCTACGACACAGTTCAAAGGATTGTCCGCCAGAAATACAGGCACCTTTAGCTCTTGTGCTAGAATGAGATCGATTCCATGAAGCAATGCACCACCACCAGTTAAGATGACACCTCTGTCAATGATATCTGCTGATAGTTCAGGCGGAGTTTGCTCTAGTACACCTTTTGCAGCTTGAATTATAACTGCAATTGACTCTCTTAGTGACTCCTCGATTTCATCTGAAGTAACTTTGATAGAACGTGGTAAACCAGTTACCAAATCACGTCCACGAATATCCATACTAACTGCTCGCGATCCTGGGAATGCAGTCGCAACTTGGACTTTAATATCTTCGGCAGTACGCTCACCGATTAGTAGCTTGTATTTACGCTTGATGAAGTTGATAATCTCAACATCAAACTTATCTCCTGCCATCTTGATTGAGGCGGATGTAACAATATCACCCATTGAGAGTACTGCAATATCCGTTGTTCCACCGCCAATATCTATAACCATGTTGCCGCTTGGTTGGAAAATATCCATACCTGCACCAATTGCTGCAACCTTTGGTTCTTCTTCTAAATACACTTTGTTACTACCGGCTTTTTCTGCTGCTTCACGAATCGCCTTTTGCTCTACACTTGTGATATTCGTTGGGCAACAAATCAAAATGCGAGGCTTTGAGAAGAAACCTTTTAATTTCAATTTATTCAAAAAGTACTTTAACATTTCTTCAGTAACATCGAAATCTGCGATTACGCCATCTTTCAAGGGACGAATTGCAGCAATATTACCTGGTGTACGCCCAATCATCTTACGCGCTTCTTCTCC
>JAVBKB010000176.1:0-3845 GCA_031554275.1 Caryophanales bacterium
TGATTTTTAAAAAAGCATTAGAACTGCAAGTCATCAAAAGTAATCCTACTGAGTTTGCAAAGATACCTAGACAAGTCCAATCTGTTGAAGATTTAGAAAGTCAGACTCAAAAAATTAAGTTTTTGGAAAAGGATGAGCTTGCACAGTTTTTAGATGTTTCAAAGCGTCAAGGCTTAGACAATGATTATCTTACCTACACACTGTTAGCCTATAGCGGCTTGCGTGCTGGTGAATTAATTGCTCTCAAATGGACTGATATCAATTTCAATGAAAATGCTATCAGCATCACCAAAACAATGTATAACCCGAATAACAATAAAGACTATACGCTACTAACACCAAAGACTAAAGGCTCTATCCGTGTAATTAGACTTGATTCCAATGTGGTAAAGCTAATGAAACAGCATAAGGCAAAGCAAGCTGAGATAAAACTGTTTTTTGGTCGTCAATACACTGATCAGAATTTTGTTTTTGCCAAACCTGATGGCTATCCGATCTACTTAAAAACTATTGAGGATAGAATGAAGCGGCTACTAAAATTAGCAGGAATAACAAAACATGTTACTCCCCATTCACTACGGCATACCCATACATCACTTTTAATTGAAGCGGGGGTGGGTGTTAAAGAGATTCAGCAAAGACTTGGGCATACTGACATCAACACAACTATGAACATCTACGCTCATATGACCAAAAACATGGAAGAAAAAGCCTCCCAAAAGTTCAGTGAACTAATGAAAGGCTTCATCTTTTAAAGTTTCGGCACCAAAATGGCACCAAAACAGATATTAAGTTTTCAAAACCTCAGTAATATCCAAGGTTTAGGACTGATCTTACATCATGCCGCCCATACCGCCCATGCCACCCATACCGCCCATATCAGGCATTCCGCCACCAGCTGGTTGCGGTTTATCAGCCACAACGACTTCGGTAGTTAGGAACAGAGCTGCTACTGAAGCTGCATGTTGTAGTGCAGAGCGTGTTACTTTTGTAGGATCAACGATTCCTGCTTCGATCATATTAACCCATGTTTCATTTGCGGCATTAAAGCCAATGCCAGGTTTTTCGTGCTTCATACGTTCAACGATGACGGAACCTTCTAGGCCAGCGTTTTGTGCAATTGTACGAATTGGTTCTTCTAAGGCACGAAGTACGATTGCAACACCAGTTGCCATGTCGCCTTCTGCATTGATTTCAGCAACTTTCTTGATAACATTTACAAGTGCTGTACCACCGCCAGAGACTATACCCTCAGCAACTGCTGCGCGAGTTGCATTGAGAGCATCTTCGATTCGAAGTTTGCGCTCTTTTAATTCAGTTTCTGTTGCTGCGCCAACTTTGATTACTGCAACACCGCCAGCTAGTTTTGCAAGGCGTTCTTGCAGTTTCTCTTTGTCAAATTCAGAAGTCGTTACTTCAATTGCTGAACGAATTTGGTTGATACGACCATTAATCTCATCTTGTTTACCTGAACCTTCAACAATTGTAGTCGTGTCTTTTGTGACAACAACTTTTGCTGCGCGACCACATTGTTCAATAGTAGCAGATTTCAATTCCATACCTAAGTCAGATGAAATCATTTGTGCTCCAGTAAGAACTGCAATATCTTCTAGCATTGCTTTACGACGGTCACCGAAACCAGGTGCTTTCACAGCAACAACATTGAATGCACCACGAAGTTTGTTCATGATAATTGTTGTTAATGCATCGCCTTCGATATCATCAGCAATTAGAAGTAGCGGTCTAGATTGTTGTACCACTTGCTCTAGCACTGGTAGGATTTCTTGGATATTAGATATTTTTTTATCAGTAACGAAGATGTAAGGGTTTTCTAAATCAGCTTCCATCTTCTCTGGGTTTGATACCATGTAAGGTGATGCATAGCCACGGTCAAAAGCCATACCTTCAACAACTACTAACTCAGTCGTTAAGCCCTTTGACTCTTCGATTGTAATAACACCATCATTGCCTACACGTTCCATCGCCTCAGCAATGTACTGACCAATTTCCTCATCACCAGATGAGATTGCTGCAACTTGTGAAATTCCTTCTTTATTCTCAACTGGTTTAGAAATTGCATGCAGTTCTTCAACTGCCACAAGGACAGCCTTTTCGATTCCCTTACGAATACCGATTGGGTTTGCACCAGCAGTTACGTTTTTCAATCCTTCACGAATCATTGCTTGCGCAAGAACTGTAGCAGTTGTTGTACCATCTCCTGCAACATCATTGGTTTTGCTAGCTACTTCAGCAACAAGCTTTGCACCCATATTTTCGAACGCATCTTCTAGTTCGATTTCTTTTGCAATTGTCACACCATCATTTGTGATAAGTGGTGAACCAAATTTCTTCTCAAGAACAACATTGCGACCCTTTGGTCCAAGCGTTACTTTCACTGCATTTGCAAGTGCATCGACACCGTTTAACATAGAACGACGAGCATCTTCACTAAACTTTATATCTTTAGCCATATGTAATTCCTCCGAATTTTTTTGAAATTTCCCTTGAATTTTGGTTACTTCTTAAGAAGCGCAAGTATTGTCTTAACGAATAATTGCAAGAACTTCTTTTTCACGAATGATTAGGTATTCAACACCATTGTATTTCACCTGTGATCCACCAAATTCAGGTAGGATTACAACATCGCCTTCTTCAAGATCCATTGGTGAACGATCACCACTTGCTAGCACTTCACCTTTTCCAACTGCCACAACACGGCCTTGAAATTGTTTTTCTTTCGCAGAATCAGGTAGAATAATGCCAGATCCAGTTTTCTCTTCTTGTTTTTCTAACTCAATGACAACGCGATCGCCGATTGGTTTAATCAATTTCTTTTACCCCCTGTGTAAATCATTGTTAGCTTTTTAGCACTCTCGACAAGGGAGTGCTAATTACATATTATATAATAAGGTTTTCAAGCTAGTTTTGCAAGACTTTTGCTAAAGTTTTTTTAGAATTTTTATATATAAAATTAGTTGATAAAACGACAAAAAAAGTCAATTAGTATCGTTTGTGCAACTTTTAGATCATAAATTTATGGTATAATTCCAACATCAAAATTAAAATAACTTGGCAAAGGATATTTATATGAAGAAAAATTATGTGTGGGTGTTGGTTACCTATGTTGTGTGTCAATTGGGTTCAGGAATAGTAGTTGGTTTGCTTGCGTCCTTGCTTTATCGGCTGGGTGTGATTCAATCAGTTAGTGAAAACCAACTGGTTACGGTTGCTTTGCTCCTTGGGTGTTCTGTGTCTGTTGTCATTACGCTTAAATTATTGCGAAGCGATATCCAGGATTATCGGACCGGAGATAATCGGATGATTACAGGGAAGGATATAGGTATTGCTGCAATCACTGCGGTAATATTATTGATGATGCAAATAATTACGGCAGGAATTGAAAATCAACTGGGTGTGAAAGTAGAAAATGAAAGTATGGACTTGATCACTGAATTAGTGACGGAGTATCCGATTAACTTCATTCTGCCGCTACTCTATGCTCCTTTCATGGAAGAAATTATCTTTCGGAAGATATTAATTGATGGATTACGCGGGAAAATTGGTATTGTTCTTGCTGTCGTGGTCAGCTCCCTTTTGTTTGGACTTGCTCATTTCGAACCAACACATTTATTGGTCTACACAACTATGGGATTGATTCTTTCAATCGTTTATGTGAAAACAGGTAGAATTGTTGTCACGATGCTAGCGCATTTTTTCATGAATATGTTTGTGCTGCTGCAGTTGTTTTTACTAGCATTCTAATCTATTACCATATTTAAATTTGATTTAAAATTTGATCTAGAACGGCAGCTAATTAAGACTCGATTTAGAATACACATGATGGC
>JAVBKB010000213.1:0-17114 GCA_031554275.1 Caryophanales bacterium
TCGCTAAAATTCCCAAATACTTCGTCATAATTTCCTAGGATAGTCCCGCTATCCTTCGTAAATTATTCCTCGTCTTTGAAAATTTTATCGGGAGTTTTACGTTACATTTCTACCGACAATTAGGATAATTAACGAGTAAATTAGATAAGCCGAAGTGAGGAAATTTATGAAAAAGATAATTTGGTGGTCGATCAGTGCACTGCTTGCTTTACTTATATTTATTTTTTCTAGTCAGCCTGGGCATGAATCTTCAGAAATCAGCAGTGGTTTACTTTCAGATATCTTAGCACTCATCATGCCAAATGCTTCGACAGAGCAATTCGAATTCTTTCACACATTATTGCGAAAGGCATCACATTTCTCCGTCTATCTCTTTCTCGGTATTGCTATACGGAATCTAGTGAAATGCTACCAAGTTGCTAAACCCCTTACCTACACATTGTTGTTCTGTATAGCTTATGCGGCAAGCGATGAGTTTCATCAAATCTTTGTGCCAGGCCGTTCGGCACAGCTTACTGATGTTGGTATAGATTTTGCAGGGAGCTTGGTGGGTGTTTTCATTCTGTACGGTGTGGAAAAACTTTTTAGAAGAATATCTCGTTAGAAACACAACTGAAGCAGCATAGCGAGTTGATGTAAAAGATTGAGTGGCTGTTACTAAGCACATGTCATCGAGCCAAATCTCACAAATGCTAGTAACAGATTTTGGGGTATGCTAGAATTGTATAAAGGCATTTCTATGCCTTTTTTAGTCAATTAAAGCGACTGTTCTAATAAGGAGTTACGATCATGAAGAGGGTTTTGCTGATTATTCCTGCCTATAATGAAGAAGACAACATTTTAGATACAGTGAATCAAATTACAAAGTATTCAAAGAAAATTGATTATATTATTATCAACGATGGCTCTAAGGACGAAACTGGTGAAGTTTGTCGAAAGAATCGTTTGGAACATGTTGATTTGGTGCGGAATCTTGGTATTGGTGGCGCAGTGCAAACGGGTTACAAGTATGCACTGGAAAATGGGTATGATTTCGCCGTTCAGTTTGACGGTGATGGTCAACATGACGTGCGTTATGTTTCCAATATAGTAGAGCCATTGTTAAATGATCACTATGATATGGTTATTGGCTCTCGCTTCATCGAAGAGAAAAGTCAGTTCAGGTCAACAAAAATGCGCCAAGTAGTTATTAAGCTGATTTCTGTGTGTATTAAACTGGTTACAAGACAAAAGATATATGATCCCACCTCCGGTTTTCGTGCATGTAATCGTGAAGTAATCAAGATTTTTGCTGACTCGTATCCAACCGAGTATCCCGAACCGATTTCCACCTGTCTGCTATTGAAGAATGGCTACAAAGTGAAAGAAATCGCAGTCGAAATGAATAAACGTAACAATGGATATTCTTCTATCTCTTCATGGAGAAATGCTTACTACTTGGTCAATGTGTTAATGTCTATTCTGTTAGTAGGATTTTGGAGGAAAAAATAATGTCTTTGAGTTTACGAATAGAAACAATTGTGTTTTTCTGTATACTTGTTTGCGTTGTTCTTTATTTTGTGAGAAAGGGACGAATCGCAATTCGTTACTCAATGGTGTGGTTGCTATCCGCATTCATCATTTTGGTTGCTGCAATTTGGCCAGCACTTTTGGAGAGGTCTGCAAATATGCTAGGATTTGCGCTAGCTTCTAACATGGTGTTAGCTATTCTGATTTCATTGCTAATCTTTATTAGTTTATCCCTGACGATCATCGTTTCAAGTCAGAATACAAAGATTGTTTTGCTTACACAGGAAGTGTCTTTATTGAAAAGTAAAATTGAAAAAGAGGAAACAAAATGAAATACCTACTAAACCTTGTGTATCTAGCTTTTACAATAGGTTCCATGCCGCTTGCTTTGAAGTGAAGCATTAACTTCAGAATTGGTTTTTACGTTGAATTTAGTTGGATTATTTCTCGTTGTCATAATAGGAGTTACCTTGATATCGATTAGAAGTAATAGCTTATAGTGACAATAACAAAAAAAGCGAGACATACGCAGATTTTCATCTACTTATATGTCCCACTCTTTTGTTTGAATTATTTAGTTGGATCCTTGATTTCTTTAACTGAGTCATATTCGACATCATCAACTTTAGCTTTTTGAACTACTTCAACTGTTTGATTTTGAACTTTCATTTCTACAGTCATGTTCATATCGTAGCTTTTGATTTTGTATGATTTCTTATCAATCGTAAATGAATATTCGACATCTGAAAATTTCATGTCATCAAGCATTCCTGCCAATTCACTATCACCAACTGCCATCGATTCTTCAAGATACTTTTGAAAATCCTTATTTTCAGGATTCATTGTAATGATGTAGTTATCACCAGATTCTTTCAATTTTGCATCCTTCGAAAACGGGGACAAGTCTCCGATTTGTTTTCGAATATCCGCATCATCTGTAGATCCTTGTAGGTCTGCAGAACTTGATTCGGTCCATTCGCCATCCTGCTTCATGAATGTTTTATTATCTACCGTTATTGTTTCTATATCCATATCAAATATTGACATTTTCGAATACGACGCAGGCTCAGGTTTGTAAATCATCTCCATAGTTCCGGAAATATTATTGTCCATACCTTGAATTTCTTGTGAAACGTTCAATTTTGCAGACAAGCTTTTCATGTTATCTGTTACTTCGCTCGCTTTTTTGAATACATCTTCAGCACTCATATTTCCTTCTTTTTTCCCACATGCTGATAGTGCAAGCATCGAGATAATTAATGCGATGATAACTAATTTGCAATTCTTCACTGTGCAACTCCTTCAACAAATTTTTTTCAACAAATTTAATATTACCATAACAAAATAAAAAAATCAGCCACATGTCTAATTTTATCGAGAAATGAAAGTAATCCTAATTGTCGTTAGAAAATGCAACTTGAAACTCGCTAAGATTCCCAAATACTTCGTCATAATTTCCTAGGATAGTCCCGCTATCCTTCGTGAATTATTCCCCATCTTTGAAAAGTTTATCGGGAGTTTTAATCAGGATTAATCCTGATTACCGATTAAAATAGTGAATGATTTGTCCGGAAATTTTTTCATCTCGCGCGGCAAAAAATGCGCGAATATCTAGATATTTAAGCACTTTTTTAACAAAGCGAGATGGAAAATTACCACAAAGCATTCGCTATCTTAATCGGTAATCAGGATTAAATACTTCGACATTGCTTGAACTTGCAAATAGTTCAAAATGAAAAAATCTCCATTAGGGTTAATGCGAATTGTTTTTATCAATTCGCACCCTTATGGAGATCAGCTGGTATCATAATCGGCAACTTGTTAAAGTCACCGGTCCAAAATCGTAGGCGCAACTGCGGAAGCACGCGCTTAATGTGTTGAATAAATTGCCCTAAGTTACGGCTACAAAACTAATCTGGATTAAATGTAGCCTCTATTCTGTCATCGAGAAATGCGACTTGGCAATGGAAACGCCCATTTCGAGTGCTTGACGGTTTATTTCGAGCAGATGATGTTTTTTTTCATCCAAAACCTTCTTCAAAGACTCCAATATCGATTCAACTCTGACAATGTTGGTCATTTGCAGTAAGGCGCCGAGAAGAATCATGTTGGCTACTCGCTGATTCCCAAGTTCGGTCGCCATATTTGTGGCATCAATTTCAAGAATGCGAATATCAGCACGCGATGATTTCTCAGTAACCAATGATGAGTTGGTTATGAGTATTCCGTCCGGTTTGACCGATGCTTCAAATTTTTCAAAGGAGGGGTTATTGAGAATAACGGCGGCTGATGGCCTTGAAACGACTGGAGATCCGACTTGAGTATCGCTGACCACCACGGTTACATTTGCAGTACCCCCACGCTGTTCTGGACCATATGAGGGTAGCCATGAAACCTGTTTCCCTTCAATCATGGCAGCGTATGCAACTGTTTGCCCCATTGACATGATACCTTGACCACCGAATCCTGCAAAAATCATTTCCTCTAACATAGACAACTTCCTTCCTGAAGCACTTTCCTATCAAAATTTTTCCAATAGAATTTTTTTAATAAAACTTTCACTTATCAGTTATGCTTCTCATTGCTGTTCTTTGTACACACCAAGTGGGAATACAGGTATCATGTCTGTTTTGATCCAGTCAAGTGATTCGAAAGCATCAATGCCCCAGCCTGTTGGACAGGTAGAAAGCACTTCGACAAGTGAAAACCCTAGCCCTGCTTTTTGCGTTTCAAATGCCTTGCGGATAGCTTTCTTTGCCTTCTGCAGATTTGCCACATCATGAGAGGAAACACGTTCTATATAAGCTGCACCATCCAAAGTAGCAAGCATTTCGCAGATTTTAATTGGCGAGCCTTGTAACTTTGCATCTCGACCAAAAGGAGTGGTTGCAGTCTTTTGTCCAATTAATGTGGTAGGAGCCATTTGTCCACCAGTCATACCATAGATACAATTGTTGACAAATATAATTGTAATATTTTCACCGCGAGCTGCTGCATGAATCGCTTCAGCAATACCGATTGAGGCAAGGTCACCATCCCCCTGGTAAGTGAAAACAAATTTCTGAGGCTCAACGCGTTTAATACCAGTAGCTACAGCAGGCGCGCGACCATGTGCTGCCTGTACCATATCAACGTTAAAGTACTCATAGGCCATCACTGAACAACCAACTGATGCAACACCAATTGTGTCCTCCAAGATGTCCATTTCCTCCAATACTTCACCAACTAATCGATGAATCATGCCATGCGTACATCCAGGGCAGTAGTGCGTTGCGGCGTCTGTTAACCCTTTTGTCTTTTCGAAAACGGTTTTCATACTCATGCTTTTACGCCTCCAGCAACTGCAAGTATTTTTTCTAAAATTTCCTCAGTTGTTGGGATCACCCCACCAGTTCTACCGTAGAAATCAACTGGTGTATGCCCCTCAACAGCAAGACGAACATCTTCAACCATTTGCCCAGTGCTCATCTCTACCGCAATATATGCTTTTGTGCGATCTCTCGTTTCGATAAAAGGCTTTTCAGGAAAAGGCCAAAGCGAAATCGGGCGAATGAGTCCCACTTTAATTCCTTGCTTTCGAGCTTCATGCACAGCGCTCATTACAATACGAGCAACCGTTCCGTATGCCACCATAATATAGTCAGCATCATCTGTCAGTAACGTTTCATAACGAACTTCAGTTGCCTTCATTTTCATTTGCTTCTCGTATAAATGCATATTATGCTTCTCTAGGCCATCTGTATCTAAGTGCAGCGAGTTAACGATTTTCGGCCCACCATCACCACGAGTCCCTGTTGATGCCCAATCTTTAGCTGGTAATTCAACTGGCGGAATGTCTTTAAATTCAACTGGCTCCATCATTTGTCCAATCATGCCGTCTGCAACAAGGATTACAGGTGTGCGGTATTTATCAGCAATGTCAAAAGCAGCCGTGATTAAATCAACAATTTCCTGCAGACTAGATGGTGCAAAGACGGGAAGGAAGTAGTCACCATGACCGCCGCCTTTTGTTACCTGGAAATAGTCCGCTTGCCCTGGTTGGATATTGCCCAATCCAGGACCGCCTCGCATGACATTGACAAGCACAGCTGGGAGCTCCGAGCCAACAAGGAAGGAAATCCCCTCTTGCTTTAAACTGAATCCAGGACTGGATGAGGACGTCATCACGCGTTTTCCTGTTGCTGCTGCGCCATAAACCATGTGGACAGCAGCGATTTCACTCTCGGCTTGCAAGAAAAGACCGTCCTCCAATTCAGTTAGTCTCCGCGCCATATAGGCAACTAACTCACTTTGCGGTGTAATCGGATATCCAAAGAAGTACTTACAGCCAGCCTTAATAGCGGCCTCTGCTAAGACTTCATTTCCTTTCATTAAAATCTTTGACATGTGCATTCTCCCGTAGTTTTTGGCATAAATTGTTGCATTCAGTTGGAAATTTCCTGATTGATCGCTCAACCTTAGCTAAGCGACGTGTATTTAAAATAATTTCCTAGCTTTTAAACACTTTTTCAATGTTAAAATGCATTTCCTTTGAAATCAAAAATAATGCTTTACAAAATAAACCTAAACGGCAGCTTTCTTGTCAGGACGATAGACAGAAATGACAAGGTCAGGACAAATCTGCGCACATTTGCCACAGCTAATGCATTTCTCTTGCGCTTCCACAGTTGCTGCCAAGTATCCCTTGGCATTCAACTCCTTGCCAATCGATATGATGTTTGTTGGACAAACCCGTACACATAAGCTGCATGACTTACAGTAATCTTTATGAAAAATAACACGTGGATCCATTATTGCGCCTCCAGAGAATTTCTTAGTAAAGTCGATAGGTTCCGCGCCATCACTGACTGATTGTCATCTACGACAACTTGAGCAGTTGTAATTTAGCACCTGGTACTAAACTATCGCATTTTGCCTGTTTTAACAAGTATATTTTATTTATAAGATTTGTTGATAACAATTCTTGCTTTTCTAAAAAAAATTTCATCGAGTCAATTGGAATACCAGTCGCTTTCCTTGTCTAAGGTCTCTGCCCTGGCTTGCATATTCTCTGGGAGGCACTTGTTGTTCTATATAATATGGGATGTTTTTGTGGGGGCTTGAATTATCAAATCAAGTGCAACACTTGCTCGGAAATGATTTATTCCCAAGCAACCTTCATAAATCTGTTGATGTATTGAACACAGTTGTCTGCAGCAAATTCAGCAGTTTCCATTTTCAATTCAGATGCGATGGTTGTGCACATCAGTGGGATGTTTAGCTTTTCTGAAAGGAGTAAGCTCAACTCTAAGCCTCCCTTAATATCATCAAGTGTTGTTATCTTCCCTATATTTGTGTTAT
Source organism: Caryophanales bacterium (assembly GCA_031554275.1). Classification (GTDB taxonomy): domain Bacteria; phylum Bacillota; class Bacilli; order JARBTR01; family JARBTR01; genus JAVBKB01. The sequence continues at coordinate 6,850 of JAVBKB010000213.1, forward strand.
TGATAATACTAGTGATCGGCATGCGCGCTGCTTTTTCAATTTCTGAAATAGTGTAAAGCGCTCCGTCTAAAGTGCTGACATATGGTCGATTGGCATTGAGTACGAAGATGACTTCTGGTTTTAAGTCCTTCCAATCATGATGATACTGACCAAGCGCCTTTGCCCCATCCTTATCGCCACCCGCATCAACTACTACACGATATTTTGCGTCACCCAACACACGATAGATCTCAGCTGAGACAATAGGCAAATCAGCCTGAATTAATTTCTTTGGAGGGGCAATTAGTTCAATCCCTTTCTCATTGAAAAATTCAATTGCATCTCTTGTCCGAAAATAGGGGTTGATAATATCCAAATCATCAATCGCCACATACTCATATTGATCCCTTAATAACCCAGCGAAATTGATTGCTAATTCCGTTTTACCTGATCCGAAATGACCTGTGAAAATATGAATTCGATTTTCTAAAATTGTCACCACATCCCTTTAAAATAAGTATCTTTAGATCAATTATAGGGTAGTTTCTTTTATAGTGGCAAATAAAGTTGCTCTTCAATAAAAAAAATAATTTCTGTGAGGCAAGTGCGTTGGCAATATAATCACAACTATCCTTCAGATTGTTTATGGAGTATAATGTCTGGGAGAAAAAGATAGGTACAACATATGATTTGAGTTATTACAATTAGATAGAAGTAGGTGTATTGATGAAGAGGGCGAGAGTTATTTACAATCCATCTTCAGGAAGAGAGATTTTCAAGAAACATATTCCTGAATTACTAGAGAAATTGGAAAAAGCAGGCTATGAAACATCTTGTCATGCCACAACTGGGGCTGGAGATGCGACAATCGCAGCTCGAATCGCAGTAGAACGCCGTTTTGATTTGGTGGTTGCTGCCGGCGGCGATGGCACATTATTTGAGGTAATCAACGGTTTGGCTGGGCAGGAATACCGACCATTGTTTGGAATTATCCCAGTTGGCACTACCAATGATTTTGCGCGTGCGCTGCATATAAATGACTCTATTGAAAACGCTATCGAAGTCATTATTAATGGACACAATGTTGCCCTGGATATTGGTAAGGTAAATGATGGTTATTTCATCAATATTGCTGGTGGCGGCAGACTGACCGAGTTAACTTATGAAGTATCCAGTCAAATGAAAACCGCACTTGGAAAGCTAGCCTACTTTATCAAAGGGATTGAGATTCTACCTTCGATTCGTTCTACTCATATGCGTATTGAATATGACGAGGAAGTATTTGAGGATGAAGCGATGATGTTCCTAATTGCCAATACGAACTCTGTTGGCGGATTTGAACAAATTGCACCAGATGCCTCCTTGCAAGATGGTTTATTCACTTTGTTAATCTTGAAAAAGGTGAATCTATTGGAGTTCATCAATGTTGTTAGGCTCTGTCAGAAAGGTGAACATATGACGAGCAAGAGCGTGATCTATGCAAAAGCCAAGCATATTAAAGTAACCTCAAATGAAACCATGCAGTTAAACCTTGATGGCGAACATGGTGGGCAGATGCCAGCCGTATTTGAAAGCTTGCAGCAGCATATTCGTGTGTGTGTGCCGAAAGACTGGACAGACATGACCGGGAACTCTTAAGACATCAAAGTAGTTAAATAGCATCAATAGAAATATTGCATAGGACGTTTTTTTTAAAAAACAGGACCTTGAAGAAGATGATGAACAGATTCATTTTCAAGATGCTGAAAATTTATGGTGCAATGAATTTGGTCACAATAGTTCCGAACTAAAGTTCCAATTAATTGGAAATAATAAATTTTGTCGAAAAAAAACAAACTTCTATATCATTTATCATCGGATTTTGGTATTCTTAATTTTAAAGTTTGATGTATTTATTTGATTTGCGGATTTGAATTTGATTGGAGGTACTAATATATGAATGAAGCTCGAGTAGAAAAAGTTAAGACCAAGAAAAAGGGAAGATGGTGGAAAATCACCTTAGTTGTGGTGTTTGTATTAGCTGCAATTGGTGGTGTGATGGTTTATCGTGCCTATAGTTCATTAAAAACAACAGTAAAGGAAACATACCAGCCTGTTGAGCCAACAACATACCGACCTGTAGAGGAAACCAAAACCTTGATTGAAAGAGAAAAACCATTTTGCATTTTAATTATGGGAGTTGACAAGCGGGAAGGCGATAAAGGTAGAGCAGACACTTTAATTGCACTTACTGTAAATCCAACATTAAACACTACAAAGATGGTAAGTATCCCTCGTGATACCAGAACAGAAATTGTTGGACATGGGACAGTTGATAAGATTAACCACTCTTATGCTTTTGGTAACGAAGAAATGACTGTTCGAACCGTTGAGAAATTTCTAAATATTCCAGTAGATTATTATGTGAAAGTAAATTTAGATAGCTTTCAGGATATCGTGAACACTGTAGGTGGTGTCACTGTTAATAATCCATTTGCTTTCGAAGAAGAAGGAATTCAATATTCCAAAGGGAATATCACATTAGATGGCAGAGAAGCAATGTGGTATGTTCGAATGAGAAAAGGCGATCCTAAAGGTGATTTTGGTAGACAAAATCGACAACGACAAATGATACAAGCAATTGCTAGCAAACTGAAAAATCCAAGCGTGCTAATGAATTATCAAGAAATATTTGACTCATTAGGCAAGAACGTTCGTACCAATTTAACTTTTGATCAAATGAAAGATATTAGAAGTAAATATGGCGTTGCAATTGAAGGCGATAATGTTGAACAAATATCAATTAAAGCAACTGGTGCAACGATTGATGGAATTTCTTATCAACTTGTTTCAGACGAAGAAAAATCAAATTTATCTCAATTGTTAAGAACGCACCTTGAGTTAGCACAATAACTGATAAAGACATCGAATTCAAAACTCGATGTCTTTTTTTAATCAAATAGTAAAGCTAATCCTGATTACCGATTAAAATAGCGAATGCTTTGTGGTAATTTTCCATCTCGCTTTTTTGCCGCGCGAGATGAAAAATTTCCGGACAAATCATTCATTATTTTAATCGGTAATCAGGATAATTAGTCTGTTGACCAAAAACATTAGTTTATCGCATTCATAATTTCTTGATAGATCTGCTCTCGATCAAAGTCTACATCGCCCATACCAAATTCATTAATGACTTGGTTATTGCGATCTAATAAGAATGAAGCATTGGAATGGATGACTTGACCGCTGGTGTTTTGATAAAAGAATTTGAATTTATCAGTAAGTTTCTTGGTTTCATCTAGGCTCCCTCGAAGCAAGTACCAGCCAGGAGTAATATCAGTTTTGAAAGCTTTCCCGTAACTCGAAAGCATTTCGATAGTATCTTGCTCTGGGTCGATTGTGATCGATAGAAATTCAACTTTTGAACCAAACACACCGTTTTCTACAAGCTTGTCACGAATCCATTGCATACTTGCAGTAGTTGTCGGGCAAACATCAGGGCATCCTAGGTAAAAGAATTCTACAAACCTTAATTTAGGTTTCATCTCATCAAATGAAAAATCCTGTCCCTCGGATGTTTGTAGTGTCATTCCAGCAGGAAACGTCATATTAGCTGGGCGAACAATTTGATAATAGTATAACAAACTCCCGCCGCCAATCATCATTGTTATTAGAACGATAATGACATATTTCTTCATGTTCTCACCAATTTCTATCGAATTTATTGTGCTGATTTGCGAATTAGTGACATTGATTGTCAGGCACATCGTATCATAATTATCATAGGTGTTCTAAAAATCCGCTTTTCCATCTACAATAGAGGATAGAACAATTGGACGAGCAAGAACGAGCACTGAAATTTTCAAACCTTAAATTGATTTATAGAAAGGAAATTTTCACATGAAGAAATGGCTTGGGATTTTTGTAGGATTATTTATCATCTATGCTGCAGTGGTGTATGGGTACATATTTGTTTGGAGTGACACAAGTATTCCGAGTGCACTAGCGGGTTCGGCAGTTGATCCGCAGACCTTCATGAGTGCAGAGCAAATCGCTCAAAGTGATCACTTTTCTAAGATTAAAAATTTCATGTTTTTTGTCGTGACGCCTTTAGAGTGGCTTTTTTATTTTGGTGTGCTAGCATTTGGTGTATCGAAAGCACTTGAAATCTGGAGCAAAAAAAAGCGTCGTGGTTTAAAGGTAATTTCTTATGTTTTGGCACTTTCTTTAATTACTTTTGTTTTTTTTCTGCCAATTAAATTCTATAGTTACCGCCTCGCTGTCTCTTATGGACTCTCTTCACAAAGTTTGATCTCCTGGGCAAAGGATAATCTCATTAGCTTTTCAATTGATTACTTGATTACAGCTGTAACAGTTGTGTTATTGTTTTGGTTAATTCGCCGCTTTGGTGGAAAATGGTGGCTATATGGATGGTTTATTTCTGTGCCATTCACAATTTTCATGATGTTCCTGCAGCCAGTAGTAATTGACCCATTATATAACGATTTCTACCCACTCAAGGATAAGGAATTGGAGCAGAAGATTTTGAATATAGCTCATCAAGCGAATATTCCAGCTGACCATGTATTTGAAGTGAACATGTCCGCGAAAACAAATACATTGAATGCATATGTTACCGGAATCGGTTCTAATTCACGAATTGTTTTGTGGGATACGACATTAGAACAGTTAACCGATGAGGAAATCTTATTTGTAATGGCACATGAAATGGGACATTATGTGAAAAAAGATGTCTATCAAAGCATGGGCATGTATTTAGCAGCTAGCTTTATTGGTTTATGGTTAATAAATATTTTCCTGTCTCGATACTTGAAGCGTCGAGGAAATGTACTGCAAGTTCAATCGATGCAAGATTTCAGTGTGTTACCTGTCATTCTTCTGATGATTTCAATTCTGTCATTTGTTTTTAGCCCTATCGACAACACATATTCTCGGATGCAGGAGTCGCGAGCAGATCAATATGCTATAGAAATGACAAATGACCCTAAAGCAGGCGTCAGTTCATTTCAAAAGTTGTCATCATATGGACTTACACAAGTTAACCCACCTTTCTTGGTGAAACTGTTTCGCTACACGCATCCAACCATGCTAGAAAGACTCGATACCTTGAGCCAGCAAGTTGAAAAATGAGGACTTCGATTAGGGATAAGCTGTTGCTAGGTGAAATTGGATTTATAAAAGTAAAGTTGGCAACTTCGCTAAGCGAAAATGCCAACTTTACATTGAAATATAAAAACTAACGCCCACTTTAATGATAAAGTGGGCGTTTTCTCATTTTTACAAGTATGTAAACGAAAGATATTATTGATTCATGATCATTTCAAATTCTTTCAACTCGCTAGTAGCATGCAGAAACCTGTCTTTTTCTCCGGTTTCCAATGATATTTCAATTTCCTGTTGCAAATGAGCGATTTTCATTTTCAATTGCGCTTCGTGTTGAATCATTTCCAAGAGGATATCTTCGATGTTGGCACCCTGTTGAACCGAATAAGATTTAATGTCTCTGTTATTGTGCGAGCTCATTTTTTCCTGCTCCATGTGATCCCTCCGTTGCTTTCTTGCATTATATGAGGCAACCGGTGATTTAATTGCTATTAGTGAAGTTTTTTTAAAAGCTTTTTTAAAAAATGAAATGAGGTATAAACAAGTGAGTGAAATAACCAGCTATGAAGTAAATTCGGAAACAATGGCAATCTTGCCTGAATTATACGGAGACAAAGTTTTTTCGAGGGTATTAGAGGAAGGCGCAGAGTACATTGTCGCAAAGTCTCCAATTGATGTGATGAAGTATAGCTGTCAGTTCTTTGGATCATCTCTGGAGGGACGTGTGTTTGGTTCTCAGAAATTATTAAATATCTCGCATAAAGTCCCCATTGTGATGGATGTAATGAACAGCCTATATTTCTTTCCTACTCAAGCAGCTAGTCGTTCAGATTGTTGTTGGCTCTCATTGGAACATGTAGATAGGGCTCTCACCACCAAAGAAGGAAGGACCAATGTGAGGTTTCGAAACAAGAAAATGTTAGAAATTCCGATTTCACATAATATGATTCAAAATCAACTATATCGAGCTGCCTTATTGAAAACAAAGATTTTACAAAATATTGGCGCATATCAAGCGCGAGAAAAGAGAAAATATATAGAGATATAGCTAATCCTAATTGTCGTTAGAAATGCAACTAAAGACTTGCTAAGATTCCCGAATACTTCGTCTTAATTTCCAAGGATAGCCCGCTATCCTTCGTGAATTATTCCTCGTCCATGAAAATTTTATCGGGAGTTTTAAGTAGCATTTCTAACGACAATTAGGATAAGAGAAAAAGGAATCGATTAATTCATAGAAAACACAAAGAAATTCAACTTCTTATAGACATTTCCCCTTGTTACTGTTAACCTAAAAAAATAAAAGATAACAAACGACAATTTTCAACTTTTTTCACAAGGTAGGTCGAAAGGCTTTCAACTGGTTATAGGAGAAGTGAAATTACATGCTTGCATCTGTCACGCATTGGCTTACTGATAATATTATTATTTTGATTGACAAATATGAGTCTTTTGGCGTTCTAGTCGGTTTTCTGGTTCCTTTCTTAGATGCCTTTTTGGCTATTTTTCCTTTATTCGTTGTGGTTGTTGTGAATGTGAAAGCATTTGGGTTTTGGCCAGGCTCATTGATTTCTTGGCTAGGAAGTGTTGTTGGGACATTATGTTTGTTTTTCTTGCTGCGACGATTTGGAAAGACGAAAATCACCAAGTTTTTATATCGTCCAGACAAAAACCATCCAATCATGAATTGGATCGATCGAAGTGGTTTTGGACCAATCTTTGTATTGTTGTGTTTTCCATTCACCCCTTCATTCTTTATAAATATATTTGCGGCATTTTCTAAAGTGAATGTTCGCTCATATGTGTTGGCAGTTATCTTGGGGAAATTTGTGATGATTATTTCAGTCAGTTGGATAGGACATGATATACAGGACTTATTACATAAGCCGTTAAAAGCAGTGCTTTTGGTTGTAATTATTTTCATTTTGTGGTTAGCTGGAAAGTGGCTTGAAAAAAGTATGAGTAAAAAGGAAAATGTCGCATAAATATCATTGTGTAGAACATATTCAACATGTGTTTTTTCGATAGTCTATAAACTAGGAGTACGGAAATGCGCAAAGAATTGAACAAGGAACTTAAAGAGTGGGCTGTAGCATTAATGATTGGTTTTCTAATCTTCCTAGTGATTAGAATATTTGTCTTTGCACCTTACCGAATCGATGGAGATTCAATGCTTCCAACTTTACAAAATGACAACAAGGTGCTTGTTTGGAAGCTCTTCTATAATGAGCAGATGATGGAACGATTTGATGTTGTTGTTTTCAAAGTTAGTGAAGAAGAATCCTATGTGAAAAGGATCATTGGATTGCCTGGCGATAAAGTTACCTATAAAGATGATCAATTGTTTATCAATGATGAAGCGATTGAAGAGCACTATTTGGATGAAGAAAGAAAACAAACGGGCTATACAAAGTTGACAGAGGATTTCTCTGTTCAAAGTATCGCTCATCTCGAGCGGATTCCGGAAGGGAAAGTGCTTGTGCTTGGTGATAATCGTCTCAATAGTTTAGATAGCAGGCGCTTTGGCTTGATCTCTACAGATGATATTATAGGCGAAGTTAAATTCCGCTTCTGGCCTTTCAACGAGATAACTTATGATTTCGATTAAGAGTTTCAAAGAAAAAGCAAAAAATGTAGAATATTAATTTCCAGAAACCAAACGCTATACTCCCTGAAAGAGCTCTCAAAAGAAGTTAGATGAAACACAGAAATCTAGCCGACAAGAGCAAATCAACTGGATTATAGCGTTATTTGTATGGTGTTTTTGAGTGAAAGGATTATTTCTTTAATTGAGTAAGTGCTGTTTTATCCTAATTATCGATAGAAATGCAACTTAAAATACCCGATAAAATTTTCAAAGACGAGGAATAATTTGCGACGGATAGCGGGACTATCTTAAGAAATTATGACGAAGTATTTGGGAATCTTAGCGAGTTTTAAGTTGCATTTCTAACGACAATTGGGATTAAGTGAACATAGCGAATAAAGCTCCTTGTTTATATATGGACAGCCTCAAAGCAGATTTTAGCAGGAAATGATATGTCGATATTCGAATTATTTCCTCAAATACTGTTCAAATATCCAATATTATGCTATAGTAAAATCGCAAATTTTATTGAACAGGAGTGGAGTTTTATGCAAAAAAAATTACCAAAAGGCGCCTATGGCGGAGTAACAGGAAAAGATTACGTACCATATGTAACTGATAAAAACAGAAATGGGGGCAATGTTGTTGTCTTGATAATTGGTATTATTCTTGCCGCTATCTTTGCTGCATCAACCACATATTCTGGTATGAAAGCGGGCTTGACAGTTGCTGCGGGTATTCCTGGAGCGATTCTAGGCGCAGGATTAATCGGTGTTTTTGCGAAGGGAAAAGGCGTACTCAGCAAGAACTTAGTGCAAGGGATGTCTAGTGGCGGTGAATCCGTTGCGAGTGGAATGATTTTTGTATTACCAGCAGTATTAATTATTGGAGCAAAGATTTCATTTATTGAGGGTATTGCCGTTGGTGTCGGTGGTGTATTACTTGGTATTGGAATCGCATCACTGGTTCATAATTACTTGATCGTTGAAGAGCATGGAAAATTAATGTACCCAGAATCAATGGCTATTTCGGAGACAATTGTTGCCTCCGATACTGGTGGCGAATCGCTAAAGTTTATGGGGATTGGTTTTGGAATTGGTGGACTAATAACACTTGTAACAGGTTCTGTATTTGGTTGGGTTAATAATGTGATTAGTTATTTAGGAGAAAAGAGTTTCAAGTGGCGGTTCCAAATGGAAGTAAATCCACTTCTATTAGGGATTGGTTTCATCGTAGGAATGGATGTATCGCTGATGATGTTTGCAGGCTCAATTCTTGCAAACTTTGGTGTGATGCCATTGATTGGTTATTTTTCAAGTATGGCTGGAGACTCTGCGACAGTTTGGAATAACGCTGCAATACATGTTAATGCGTTAGACCCCGGTGCTATCGGTAACTCGTATCTTCGATATATTGGTGCAGGGATGATGTTATGTGGTGGATTTATTGGAGCAATTAAACTAATTCCTGTAATCGCTGCTTCAATTAAAGAAACAATGAAAGCGAAAACTGGTGGGAGTAGTGAATCTGGCTCCATGCAAATGTTCATTCTACTAGGTGGTATCGTATTTTCATTTGTGGCGGCGTTCATAATCTCTGAAAGCGTATTAATGGCAATCCTAGCTGCAGTTGTTTCAATGATCTTGATTCTACTATTTGCGATTGTATCTGGTAGACTTACGGGTACAATCGGAACCTCAAACCTACCGGTTTCTGGTATGACGATTGCATCTCTCGTCATTGTGACAATGATCTTTGTTTCAATGGGATGGAAAGACGCAGCTGACAACAAAAGTTTACTACTATTTGGAACGATCATAGTTGTAGCGATTGGTATGGCTGGTGGCTATATGCAATCACAAAAGGTTACCTATATTATGGGTGGTAGCAAGAACGAAATGCAAAAGTATTTCACAACAGCGGCAATTGTTGGGGTTTTGGTAGTTGTCTCAACAATCCTTCTTCTAGCTGATAAAATTGTTGATCCTACACAATTTGGTCTTCCACAAGCGAACTTAATGGCGACATTAACATCTGGTATCATGTCAGGTGATCTGCCATGGGAGATGATTTTTGCAGGTGTGTTTATGGCAATTGTTCTTCATTTCTTGAAGTTACCGATCATGACCGTGGCAATTGGTTTCTATCTGCCGATCGCAACCACTTCAATTATCTTGGTGGGTGCACTGATTCGCCTTCTAGTTGAGAAAACTGCAAAGGGTGATCGCGCGAGAGACATTAAAGTAGCAAATGGTGTCAGCTTGTCTTCGGGTCTTGTTGCGGGTGGATCGATTATTGGATTGATCGGAATTGCCTTGCAAATTCCAGAAATTATTGTGCCAGCGAAATTATCTGGTTTCGTTGCAGGAAATGGAATGGCAATCATTCTACTAGTTTTGTTAGTAGTCCTGACGATTATTCCGATCATCACATCTAAGGTTAAATCAAGTAATGAAAAGTAATGATGAAGTCCTAGCGCTCATTTACAAAATCAATGGGGACATTGATTTTGTAGTGGATGGTCAGCAAATTGTAACCATCCTCAAAAAGCAGAACCATTGGATACAGAGAATGTTTCGAAAGATCAAAGTAAACA
>JAVBKB010000219.1:0-2998 GCA_031554275.1 Caryophanales bacterium
ACAAGCTGGGTGGACGATACATTTCAAATGAGCAACGAACTAGATTCAAGCTCTTTCTCATTTGGACCAGTATTAACGATCGTTGCACTTAGCTTGTATGTGGTGATTTACTTCTACAAAACGAAAAAATCATTTCCTGAGTAATAGTCTTGCTTGATTGACATAACGACAATTAGGATTAGAGCAGATGAATTAGTTGATCGTACATTCTGCTTGAAACTTTTTTTTCAAGGCTGTTTCCACATGCTCTGGAACTAAAGCGGAAACACTCCCATGGTACTTTGCAACTTCTTTCACAATGGAAGAGCTTAGAAAAGAGTATTTATTCTTTGTCATAATGAAAAATGTTTCAATTGAATCGTCAAGCACCCGGTTCATCGAGGTGATTTGCATTTCATATTCAAAGTCCGAAACCGCTCGTAGTCCTCGAATAATAACATGAGCATTTTGTGAACGGACATAGTCAATCAGCAAACCCAGATAGCTGTCGATTTTAACATTCGGTAAGTGCTTGATACTTTCTCGAATCATCTCGACTCGCTCCTCAATTGTGAAGAATGGTGTCTTTGACGTGTTATTCAATACAACGATTTGTACCTCATGAAATATTTTTGCTGAACGCTCAATAATATCAATATGTCCATTTGTAATTGGATCAAAGCTACCTGGTACTACTGCAATTTGTCCCATTATGATACTCCTTCAATTGAATGATAAAATGAAATAATTATTGTGCCATACTTCTCACTTCGAAACTGGATAGCACTTCCGATTTCTTTAGGTAAGGCGCTTTCGACACCATGTTCGCAGATGATTAAATAATCCTCTGCCAGTCGATTTTCTTCAATTAGTTTCTGAATAATCTCCGGAATGCGTTCTGCCATTTTATAGGGTGGGTCAAGAAAGATGTAATCGAATCTAACTCCTGCTGGCAACTGTTTAGCAGCCTGAAAGGCATCCTTCCTTAGCAGAACGGACTTCTGCTCTAAACGACAAAAGCTTAGGTTCTGCTGTAACAGTTTTCCTGCTTGAAAATCTTTTTCAACAAAATAGGCGAAATCCGCACCTCTACTTAATGCTTCAATCCCAAGCGCGCCACTCCCTGCAAACAAATCCAAAACCTGTCCACCTTCAAAGTAAGGGCCGATAATATTAAAAACCGATTCCTTCACCTTATCAGTCGTTGGCCTCGTTGTTACACCATCAATCGCTTTCAAAGGTAACCCTTTACAAGTTCCCGAAATAACTCTCATTTATCAAACATCACACCTTACTCAAAAATATATATTTGTCACTTATCTATTCGCAGCTCTAAATTGGATTTCCTGTACTATTTTGCGAAGCAATGCTGCCATTGATTTATCACATAAAACAACTGTAGCATATTTCAAATCTTTTGAGAATTTCAAATTACTTTGAAAATTTTTTCAAAATTTTTCTGACAGTAGGTATAAAGCAAATGCTTTTGACCATAATGATTATTGCAATAGTCAAAGCTATTGTGTGAACTGATTTAGCTATTCTCCCCAATAGCTATTATCATGTTTCTCCTCTCCCTTTTTCCTTCTGTTTTGATACCGAATTTTTTCGGTATCAAGGCTAGAAGGTTTTTACATTTTCTGTTTTTTAAATTTCAACGCAAAGTGATTTTGTACAATCCATCTCATCATTCAAAAGTATTTTGCGATGAGAAAGTTTACAACCTTATAGAAAGACTGAAGACAACTGTGGAGCAAACTCTTAGATTCAGGCTCGCAAAGGAATGTGGCAATAATTATCAAACTAAAAAATACTTGCAACAAAAAAACTCCTCAAGGGAGTTCAATGTTTTCAAATTCTTCTTTTCGTTCATGCTCCAATTTCTTACCCTCGAATTTCCATTGCCAACTATTTCGATTCGACAACTCCACACTCTTAACAAATGAAATTGCGGAAACCTCGGTCAATATCTTTTCAGCATCGTCCTGGTTGCAGTACAAAACAGCGTACTTGAGCTTTCTTGACACATAGTGAATATTACCAAACTTCTGCAACACCTTTGTATGCTTAGTAGAGTGCAACCAAACAATTAACCCTTGTCTTTCTACAAACATGACTTACCTCTTTAATTATTATTTTTCTGAACCTCAAGAACAATTACACTGTCCACCTGTGCTACATCCAACTTGATGCTTCTTTTCAAAAAACAAGTTAGATGTTGGAACTTTAACGCTGGGGGAAACAGCATGACCAATTCGCAAACTCACTTCATCCAATATATAAGTTAACTGGGTTTCAGCTTTTTTGAAATCAGAAACCGTCCCATGCAAATCCATTTCACGCTTTGCAACTCTAACTTCTTTCGAAACTTGCTTCCAATCTGGGTGGAACTGTCCATATTGGTTGACTTCTTCATATTTTTCTTTCCAATGATTGAAATGAGCAATCTTTTCTTGTGCTATAGCATCATTTCTCAATGCTGATAACATCTTCAGATAGGCTTGTCCTACATCCGAAAGAATAATCTCTTTCGCAATGCTCTCTGCCTTTTCCAAAATTGTGATTGTTTCTGATGATGTGTACAATTCTTCACCTCATTGCTAATATTCTAACACAAATTGATTTCGAATAAAACAAGTCGAAATCTAAGCTAACTCGAGTTCCAAAATAGTTACCAGAAAATCCAGAGTTGTTTACCCATAAGCAAAACCAATTGATTTCGCCTTTAAATAAGCAGGGGGAAATTCATAGCTTTCATCCAGTTTTCTTAAACTTGATTTTCGCACCAAATCGATCGTGCAGGAATTGTTGTATACCCATCTTGCCCCTGAAGTTATTCCAATACATCCTGCCCCTGAAGTTATTCCAATACATCCTGCCTGAAATTGTTCCAATACATCCTGCCTGAAATTGTTCCAATACATCCTGCCTGAAATTATTCCAATACATCTTGCCTGACATTGTTCCAATACATCCTGCCTGAAATTGTTACAATACATCCTGAGCGGGAGAGTGTTCG
>JAVBKB010000155.1:0-6048 GCA_031554275.1 Caryophanales bacterium
AATAGCTGTTCCCGAAATTGGAGAAGTGCTATAATATTTCTTTGTACGAATGGGCAGTTCAGCATATCCCTGATTCAAGATTTAATAGAGTATAGAAAAACTTCAACTTTGATCTGACGATGGTTTTTCCTTATATCTATTCTCTTTTTTTGAACACAATTCCGGATAAATAATTCTAATAAGAGTGATGATATGAAGCAAAATGTTGCAGTTTTTTTAATGATCATAACAACATTAATTTGGGGTTCTACTTACCCGATTCTTAAATTTATTTTGGCGGAATCTGATCCGTTTTCTTTGATGTTTTCACGTTTTTCAATTGCACTTGTTTTGGTAGTGGTCATTTTTTATAAACAAATTAAAGCGACCACCATTTCTGAATTGAAAATTTGCATAATCATTACGATTCCATATATTTTCGGGATGTTCACGCAATTAATTGGGCTGAAGTATGCTGGTCCTACAAATGCTGCATTTATTACAAGTTTGACCGTTCTTGTAGTGCCTCTTATTCTACGATTTAAGGATAAAATGATCCTTGATCGAAGAATTATTTTTGGAATAGCGATTGCTACCATTGGGATTGCGATTATGACTATTAGTGCAAACTTTACTTTGTCTACTGGAGATATGATTGTTTTCTTGAGCATGTTTTCATTTTCGTTTTTTGTCTATTTGTTAGGGAAATACGGTCAGGATGTAGATGCTGGAGTACTTACTGCCGTACAATTCTCAAGCCTTGTGGTGATTAGTTTGCCATTCGTATTGATGAATGGTGAATATTATATTCCTAGTAGTGGGCAGTCATGGGGATATTATGTATTTCTTATCGTGATTTGCTCTGTTATTGCCATGTTTATGCATAACAAGGTGCAACCATTTGTACCAACAATATTAGTTGGGATTGTCTTCTTATTAGAGCCGGTTTCTGCAGCTATAATTTCATGGTTTATGGGAGAAGAACTGACAACACGCCAACTAATTGGTGCCACATTGATTTTGTTGAGTCTCTTCTTTGCTGTGGAGATTTCGGGTAAGAAAAAAGAACCTAATTCAGAATATTTACCTAGTGAAAAAGACTTTCATGCATGACCAAAATAAGCCGTGGTGAAAATTCCATTAATTTGCAAATGATAAAACTGAGGAGGAGGAAAATCCACAACACTAGCTTAATAATAAAGTTTTAAACAAAAAAATTGAAAACTATGATTTTCAATATAGGAGGTAAGAAATGAACGACTGGAAACAAAGGCTGATTCACTTGGATCATTGTCGCGGCGTGGGGTGGCAAACTATTTTCACAATACTTAAATCAGATCCAACGCTCGAACTGATCTATCAGCGACCCATACAATATTGGCAACAGGTTTTGCATTCCCCAAGCAAGTCACTTGAGACTTTTCTAAATGATTTAAACAATTCTTCACTTCGTACCGCAACTCAAACCTACTCCAACCAAAACATCCACATGATTACGTTTCTTGATTCAGAATATCCAATTAGGCTTAAAGAAATTCATCAACCACCTTGGATTTTGTACTGTAAAGGTGATTGCTCTTTACTCAAAATCGACAACATACTGGCAGTTATTGGTACGAGATTACCCTCAAGCTACGGGATCTCAGTTATCAAAGGAATGATTCCAGAGTTAATTAGTCATAATATCTGCATCGTAAGTGGATTGGCGAAAGGAATAGATTCTATTGCACAAAGACAAGCAGTCTCTAGTAATGGTAAAGTCATTGCTGTCATTGGAGGAGGGCTTAATTATCTATACCCACAAGAAAATGTGGACCTTGCAATTGAAATCATGGAAAAAGGTTTGGTTCTATCCGAGTATCCACCAATTGTGAAGCCGGAAAAGTGGCATTTTCCAATGCGAAATCGTATCATTAGTGCATTATCGAGAGGGATTTTGGTTGTTGAGGGAAAGAAGCGTAGTGGAACATTCATAACCGTATTACAAGGGCTAGAACAGGGAAAAGATGTATTTGCAATCCCAGGTAGCATTCAAGCACTAACTTCGGAAGGCCCAAATTTGTTAATCAAAGAAGGCGCCAAAATGGTCACAACAATCAATGATATAATAGAGGAATGGTAGTCAATTATTACCTATTAAAAAAAGATTTTTCAAAAAAAAGTTGCAAAATCTGGCGATATGTAATAAAGTCTGCAATTGAAGTATTTAATTTATTTTATGATTAGGAAGATGTCCATGTCAGATTATCTTGTTATAGTTGAGTCACCAGCAAAAACAAAAACAATTAAAAAGTATTTGAGCAATAAATATACTGTGAAAGCGTCAATGGGTCACATTCGTGATTTACCAAAGAGCCAAATTGGAATTGATGTCGACAATGGTTTCGCACCAAAGTATATTAATATTCGCGGTAAGGGCGACATCATTAATGATTTGAAAAAAGCAGCCAAGAAAGCAAAGAAAGTATATTTAGCAGCTGACCCGGATCGTGAAGGAGAAGCTATTGCATGGCATTTGGCGCATATTTTGGGTGTGGATATTCACTCGGATTGCCGAGTTGTGTTCAACGAGATCACAAAAGAAGCGATCAAAGAGTCTTTTAAACAACCCCGTCCAATAAATATGAATCTTGTTGATGCGCAACAAGGACGGCGAATTCTAGATCGACTTGTCGGATATAAGATCAGCCCTTTGCTTTGGAAAAAAGTAAAGAAAGGGTTAAGTGCTGGACGCGTGCAATCTGGTTCAGTTGGTCTAATCATTGATCGTGAAGAAGAGATTAGAAACTTTATTCCTGAAGAGTATTGGAGTATAACTGGTTCCTTCAAAAAAGGTAAAGAAACTTTTACTGCTGGATTTCATAGTATTCATGGCGATAAGAGTGAACTTAATTCGGAAGCAGATGTTCAAAAGGTTCTGCAAACGATTAAAGGGAAAGATTTTGATATCAAGAGTGTTGTTCGAAAAGAGCGCAAGCGTAATCCTGCATTTGCATTTACAACTTCTTCATTACAACAGGATGCTTCTCGTAAATTGAATTTCCGAACTCGAAAAACAATGATGCTCGCTCAACAGCTTTATGAAGGGATTGCCCTTGGTAAAGGTGGCGAGGTCGGATTGATTACCTATATGCGTACTGACTCAACAAGAATTTCAGATACAGCCAAAACCGAGGCACGTGAGTTTATACAAAGTAGTTATGGTGAGCAATATTTAAACAAAGAACAAAGAGTAGCCAAGAAAAATAGCAACGCACAAGACGCCCATGAGGCGATTCGCCCATCAAGTGTCTATCGAACACCAGATAGTGTAAAGCAATTTCTATCAAAAGATCAGTTTAAGCTTTATAAGTTGATATGGGAGCGATTCGTAGCTAGTCAAATGGCACCAGCTTTGATTGATACCATGACAGTCGACTTGGAGAATCAAGGTGTGAACTTCCGTGCAAATGGATCAGTAGTCAAATTCCCAGGATTTATGAAGGTATATGTTGAAAGCGGAGAAGATAACCGTGAAGAGAAAGACAACAGATTACCTGAAATGGAAAATGGAGATGTGGTGCAAGCCCTTAATTTAGACGAAAAGCAGCATTTCACACAGCCTCCGGCTCGTTATTCTGAAGCCAGACTTATCAAAACACTTGAAGAATTAGGTATAGGTCGACCATCAACTTACTCGCCAACAATTGATACAATCTTAAAACGCGGGTATGTTTCGCTCGACAACAAACGGTTTGTTCCAACCGAACTTGGCGAGATTGTCAATTCGTTGATTAAAGAATTCTTCCCTAATATTATTGACGTAAAGTTTACTGCAAACATGGAACAGAAGCTTGATCTTGTGGAAGAAGGGCAATCGAATTGGGAGCAGATCATCGATGATTTCTATCAAGATTTCAGCAAGCACATCGAACAAGACGAAAAAGAAATGGAAAAGGTTGAAGTTCGAGACTTGCCAACGGGTGATGATTGCGAGCTTTGCGGTCATGCAATGGTATACAAAATGGGGCGCTATGGCAAATTTATGGCGTGTAGTAACTTCCCAGAATGTCGAAATGCGAAGCCAATTGTAAAAGAAATTGGTGTTCATTGTCCAAAATGTCAAACAGGTCAAATACTCGAACGAAAGAGCAAGAAACAGCGGATTTTCTATGGTTGTTCTGAATACCCGACTTGTGATTATGTTTCATGGGATAAGTTAATTGACAGAAAATGTCCAAGCTGTGAAAGCAATTTAGTTGAAAAGAAATTGAAAAAAGGGATACAAGTGCAATGTAGTCAATGTGATTACAAGGAAAAAGAACAAGTGTAGACTTGTCAGTCTGCTTATATAACATGATTGGGACAAAAGAAATTCAATGCAGTTTGAGAGGCTAATCCTAATTGTCGTTTGAAATTCAACTTTAAACTCGCTAAGATTCCAAATACTTCGTCATAATTTCCTAGGATAGCCCCGCTATCCTAGGAAATTATTCCTCGTCCTTGAAAATTTTATCGGGAGTTTTAAGTTGCATCTCTAACGACAATTAGGATAGCAAGTGCTTAACCAAACGGTTTTTGCCCCAATCTCTTTTTTATGAATCGGTAAGAAGCAATGATAAGTATCAAATTGAATCAATGAATTATGGAGGTAAACAATGCAGTTAGTCAATGTTATTGGTGCTGGCCTTGCAGGAAGTGAAGCTGCCTGGCAAATCGCTGAAAGCGGAGTAAGGGTGAACCTCTACGAAATGCGCAAAGTTAAACCAACACCAGCTCATCAAACAGATCAGTTTGCAGAATTGGTTTGTAGTAATTCTTTGCGTTCAAATATGCTGACGAATGCAGTTGGTGTTTTGAAAGAGGAGATGCGGCGTTTAGGGTCCATTATTATTCAATGTGCGGATGACTGCGCAGTTCCAGCTGGAGGTGCTTTAGCAGTGGACCGTGATCGCTTCGCTCAATTGGTAACAGAAAGGGTAACAGCTCACCCTTTGATTACTGTTTTTCATGAGGAAGTAGAAGAAATTCCAAATGGTATCACTATTATTGCAAGCGGTCCATTGACAAGTGAGTCACTTAGTCAGAAGATTCAACAATTACTTGGAGAAGAGTATTTCTATTTCTATGATGCTGCCGCGCCAATTATTGAAAAAGACAGCATTAATATGGATAGAGTTTATTTGAAATCTCGTTATGATAAAGGTGACGCAGCATATTTGAATTGTCCAATGAGTAAAGAGGAATTTGAATGTTTTTTTGAAGCAATGCTTGCTGCGAATGTTGTTCCACTGAAACAATTCGAGAAGGAAATCTATTTCGAGGGCTGTATGCCAATTGAAGTAATGGCAAAACGGGGTCCGAAAACCATGCTGTTTGGTCCTCTGAAGCCAGTTGGACTAGAAGATCCTAAGACAAATAAAAGACCTCATGCAGTTGTACAATTGCGTCAGGACGATGGTGCAGGCACGCTCTACAATCTGGTGGGTTTCCAAACACATATGACTTGGCCAGATCAGAAAAAAGTTATTCGATTGATACCAGGATTAGAGGAAGCCGAAATAGTACGATATGGCGTGATGCATCGGAACACATTTATCAACTCGCCAAAATTGCTTTTGCCGACATATCAATTGAAATCTAATCCGCAATTGCTTTTTGCAGGTCAAATGACGGGTGTTGAAGGATATGTTGAGTCTGCAGCATCTGGGCTGGTGGCAGGGATGAATGCTGCACGCATTGCTCAAACACTTGAGACGGTGACACTCCCTGTGGAAACGGTAATTGGCAGCATGGCACATTATATTACGACGACAAGCCCACATGGATTTCAACCAATGAATGCAAACTTTGGATTGTTGCCAGATCTACCTGAACGAATCAGATCGAAGTCTGATCGGTATCTAGCACTTGCAGAGCGCGCAGTTTCTGCGATTGTTGACTTCCAAAAAACCGCAGATCAGCCTAGATAAGATTTTGTTATATCTATGTCTTAACTTCCGTTCTTGATAGATCGCCAAAATTAATATAATTGAAATTGATTGAATATTTTAAATAAAATATCTAAATTGATTGAATATTTCATCAAAT
>JAVBKB010000231.1:0-2703 GCA_031554275.1 Caryophanales bacterium
TTACAATGCAGATAATTTTGAGTATGTTTCTCCGTTAAAGACCGTATCAGGTAGTGAGACAGCGAAAGCATTTATGGGTTCAGTTTCTTACACATCAAAGGATTATGTTCATTGGCAAAAGGACCCAAATGTAACTGGAACAAAAGCTTTTGTAGTTACAGCACTCTTTCCAGATGGGATAGTATATAAATCTGATCCAGTCACTTATCGTTTCAACTAGACATCTGAATTCACGATACAAAAGCTGATTATATTAGGAGATAACTACATGAAAAAAATTGTCCGTTTAGGATGTATATTGTGCTTAGTGCTTATGATGAGCGGGTGCATGAATTTAAAGGTTTCTACAGGGATTGAAAAGGATCACACTGCTTTCTTGGAATACAATCTAAACATGGATTTCCAGGGGCTTGACGATGACCTCCAAGGTGAGATAACTGCATTTGCTGATGAGTTAAAGAGTCGCTACGAAGCAAACGGATTTGAGATAGTTGACCATAGCACAGATAGTAAACTTGAACTTACGATGACCCTTAGAAAAAGCGCTTCAAACTACGATGAAGCCTACAGCAACTTGCAAGCAATGTTAAATGATCCAAAGATTAGCTTTCTTCTTAACACTGATATGACAACTAGCTCTCAAGAATTTGAGCAAGGGTTCACCTTCTATGCTGATGTCGATGTACCAAAGGTGCTTAACACATCCTTTTATTCCACTTTTCCACTGGATATCCGTAAGCCAATTGAGGATGGGATTGCCGCAAGTAATCTTACATTCGAGCTGTCGCTACCATCAAGTAGTATAAATGAAACAAATGGTGTAGTGAACGACGAAGGTGACACAACCCAAATCTCGTTTCCTGTGAGTTTGACAGAGCCAAGCAGTTTCACAGCTAATGCGCGATGGACTTTAGAGGATAATACTGCAATTACAGGAACGCTCGATAGCCTAATTGAAAAGACCAAAGATACACACTTTCTCTACAAAATTCTAGTAATAGTTTTCAGCGCACTTGCACTCATGCTTGTTATTGGGATCCTATTACTTGTAATTAGAAGGAAAAAAGCTAGACAAAAGCAAACCATGTCTCCTGAACTTGTTCATGAAAATCGGACAGGTGTATCGCATACAAATATTGGTAACGAAATTCGTTCTGATGAATTATTGCACGATAATAGCAATGAAAATCGTTCTGATCTGTCACTGACCGATCATAATAGTGAAAATAAATCGATTTGAAGCACTTCTGAAATCAATGAATTGTTGGAAAAACTGCTGTTTCACACTTGTTACTGCGCTGTAGTGTGAATTATCTCATTTTCTAAATTAAATCAGCTCAACCCTTTTGTGAACTGAATTAGCGGAACGGGAACCGATCCAATAAAAATCTGGTGAACCTTACATACTGAAATAGGTATAGGCAGAATGTTTGCGAAAATGGTGATAATAACTCTGTAAATCGTGTACAATAGATATGAGTTTCATCACAATTATGATGAGCGGTTACTGAAAATGGAGGATTATTATGGAGAAGTATACATGTCCAAACGGTGTTAGAGTAGTCTTGGAAAACATTCCAACTGTACGTTCCGTTGCAATTGGATTGTGGATGAAAACTGGTTCGCGCAATGAGTCTGCAGCTAGTAATGGGATTTCACATTTCATTGAACATATGTTTTTTAAAGGGACAAAGACCAGAACAGCTAAGGAAATTGCTGAATGTTTTGATGGGATTGGTGGACAAGTCAACGCTTTCACATCAAAGGAATATACTTGTTATTATGCCAAGGTGTTAGATACACATTCCCAATTTGCCCTAGAAGTATTGTCAGATATGTTCTTCAACTCCACTTTCCTAGATGCAGAAATGGAAAAAGAAAAGAAAGTTGTTTTTGAAGAAATCAAAATGTACGAAGACACACCAGATGATATGGTGCATGATTTGTTAGGAAGAGCAACGTATGGCAGTAATGCGCTAGGTTATCCGATTCTTGGTTCGGAAGAAACACTTACATCTTTTAAAAGTGAAGATTTAAAGAAATACATACGTGATTGCTATACACCAGATCAAATGGTTGTCTCAATTGCTGGAAATATCGACAAGTCCTTCATCAAACAAGTGGAAGCGATTTTCGGTAGCTTTACGAGTGATGGCAGTCGTTGTGAAGTTGAAAAGCCAACATTTCATTTTGAAAATAAGTACAAACAGAAAGATACTGAACAGTCTCACTTAATATTAGGTTTTGAGGGTCTTGATGCAGGACATGAAGATGTCTACAGCTTGATTATTATGAATAATATTTTGGGCGGCTCAATGAGCAGTCGGTTATTCCAAGAAGTGCGTGAGCAGCGTGGTTTGGCATATAGCATTTATTCTTATCACTCGTCATTCCAGGATTCAGGAATTGTCGCTATCTATGGTGGAACGGGTGCTAATCAAGTAGATAAGCTCCTATCTACAATTCAGGAGACACTAAAGAAGTTTAAAGTCAATGGGATAACTGCAAATGAATTGAAAAACGCAAAAGAGCAGTTGAAAGGGAACTTAATGCTTTCA
Source organism: Caryophanales bacterium (assembly GCA_031554275.1). Lineage (GTDB taxonomy): Bacteria > Bacillota > Bacilli > JARBTR01 > JARBTR01 > JAVBKB01. Next base: position 2,559 of record JAVBKB010000231.1, read on the forward strand.
TTAGAAAGCACCAACTCGCGAATGACAAGAAACGGGAAGAATGAATTGTTACTAGGTAAGCATCGATCCCTTGATGAAATTATCACATTGATTGACAAAGTCAATGCAGATAGCGTTCATGAGATGATTGGGAAAACCTTTGGTG
>JAVBKB010000144.1:0-14672 GCA_031554275.1 Caryophanales bacterium
AAATGGTGAAGGGTTGGTGATTTCTGGTGAGTCTCAAGAAGAAGTGACATTTACTGAAGCGGAAGTGGCATACTGGTCGGAGGGTATCGATATTGATGCCGAATATGTAGTACCCGTCTACCACTACGAGGGATCAACAACAGAAAAAGGTGAGGCGGCGGATGGGTTTGCGAATGCGTTACCTGATGCGGTATTGAAACAATAGTAATCCAGCAATTAAATACAAGAAACCAACCCCTTCGTCCAATTCGACAAAGGGGTTTGTGATTATTAAAGGTTTTCCCTCGTTCCTTGAAAATCAACATAAATGCTATTGGGTAAGCAGTCCGCAATTTCACGAAGACTTTCCCATAGATCCTTTCAATATCAGCTTCTATTTGCAGTCATCTGTCTCAAAATAACTCTGTGTGCAACCGCTCCAAACACAACACTAGCAAGAATTAATGATAATAATAGTAAGGCGAAATGATCGCTGATTAGGTCTGTTAGAATACTTGAATTCGATTCTTCGCATTTTGATGATGTCAAATTATTGAGTAACGCACTACACCCGAAAACAGCCGCAAAAAAGATGATAACTGCTAGTTTCCACACTCTATTTCTTAAAAATTTTACAACAAAAAATAATAGAAATAGTAAGAATCCTATTAGAAAAGCCACCAAAAGTTCCTTCACACTAAGAATGAAGTCTTGTGTATCAATACTTGGAAAGGCCGATTTGAAAAGCGATGCGATTAGGAAAATGATAAGCCCGATGCCACCGATGGCTGCGAGTGAAAGAAAGCTATTAACAAAGTATGTGAGGATGTAACCTAGTGATAGACTACTGTTTCTAATTGGCAACAGTCGCATTTTGGCGAGTGTATCGGGCAAATCCATGAAAACATGAAAATAGGAAGTAAATAAGAAAAAGAACAATATCGGAAATGTATTACTACCACCTAACAAACCACCACAGCTAATAAGAATGATAATCGCACAAGCATTGATTAGTGGATGATATTTCTTTCCTTTACCGTTTTGAATACCAATTTCAGGGTTCGTAAGGGATTTTGAAAAGATTAGCTTTTGAATGTTGATAAATTCTGTTAGCATTTGAAGGCCTCCCATTGCACAAAAACGTCTTCAATAGTAGGACGCTTCATTTTGATATCGGTGAATTGTGAAAGTTTTTCTTTTTCAATAGAGATGCCTTCAAATCCAAACGCAGTCTCCTTTGCTTGTGGTATAATATTACGGATTTCATCTGTCATATCTGATTTTGCAAGATAATAATGTGTATAGCGATCAAGGAGTGTATCTTTTTCCTCTGAAAACAGAATTTTCCCATCACGAATCAAGCAAATATGATCTGCAATTTTGTAAAGATCACTTGTAATATGTGTTGAAAAGAAAATAGTTTTGTTTTCGTCTTGGATAACATCGTACAGTAAATCTAGAAACTCAGTTCGCGCAATTGGATCTAAGCCCGATGTAGGCTCGTCCAAAATAATTAAATCAGCTTGTTGTGCTAACGCCATGACGATGGAAAATTTCGTTCTCATGCCTTTCGAATAGTCCTTAAATCGCTTGCGTTTATCTAATTCAAATTTCGCCATTAAATCATGAAACAGTTTCAGATCAAATTCTTTATAAAATGGAGCAATATTTTTGATCACATTTTTGGGTTTTTGATAGAGATTGTACATGAAAGTATCTAACACAACTGCAACTCGCATTTTTGTTTCAACTTCGTGATCTTGCATTCTTTTATCGAAAAACAGTATCTCGCCGTTATCGGTAGGAATTAATCCGAGTATCGTATTAATTAGAGTTGTTTTCCCGGCACCATTCCTGCCAACGAACCCCATGATTGTTCCTTTTTCAATCTTAAGGTCAATTTCCTTCAGTGAGAAATCGCCGATTGTAGCAGATAGATTATTTATTTGGAGTGCATAATTAGACATGTTTTTTCTCCTCATATAGATAGTTGATTATTTCAATTACTTCATTCTTCGATAGTGCATTTGCTTTAGCAAGTTGTACAATATCAGAAAGTTTGACTTCCAATTGATTGACGATGTTAGCCTTGATTCTGGCAAAATCAATTTCATTTATAAAACATCCTTTACCTGGTATTGTGACAACAATCTTTTCCCGCTCCAACTCTTCATAAGCACGTTTCACAGTGATCACGCTTATTTTCAACTCTTTTGCTAATTGTCGAATTGAGGGTAGCTGTTCGCCAGGTTTGAGTTTCCTGCTAAGAACTAGTTCATGAACTTGGTTTTGTATTTGTTCATAAATTGGGATATTTGCAAATAGAGAAACTACAATATTCAAGTCATTCACTCCTTATGTGCATATTGTGAATATGCGATATACACAGACTGGTGTCAATCATTTCTTAAACATTTCTTAAACTTATTTGACCACTCATCTATGGTTCCGGTATATAGCAGCATCAGAACAGATTTGAGTACTCAGAACTCAACTACAACCCCAACAAAATAACCCTCAAAGACTTTGACAAAGTAGTGTTCAATAACTCCAGCTATGTAAGTTTCAATAACTTCAACAAATGACACATCCAAAGTAAATAACACTTGATTTCTACAGGGAATGCGTGTATAATTTTGAAAGTTGACGCCCTGTGTCTATTTCAAGATGCTATTTAATGCAGGAAATGTCATGTAGTATAGGCTAATAGAAGTCTTAAGCAATGATGTGGAAGGTTGCTGGCACACCCGGCCGCTTTGCCATGGCGGATGACCAGGTTTTTCCACGGAGCTAGTCTATTGATTACGTAGACGAAAAGGAGGGAAAGTAATGGCAAAACAAAAGATTCGCATTCGTTTGAAAGCGTATGACCACAGAGTTCTTGATTTATCTGCAGAGAAGATTGTTGAGACTGCAAAGAGATCTGGTGCGGAAGTTTCGGGTCCAATCCCACTTCCAACTGAGAAGAACGTGTATACAGTTCTACGCGCAGTACACAAGTACAAAGATTCTCGTGAACAATTCGAGATGCGTACACACAAACGTTTAATCGATATTTTGAATCCAACTGCTCAAACGGTTGAACTCTTAACTCGCTTAGATTTACCATCTGGCGTAGATATCGAAATCAAACTTTAAAGAAATTTTTATGAAAAATGATGGAGGTGTGACAAATGACCAAAGGAATCTTAGGAAGAAAGATCGGTATGACACAAGTTTTTTCTGAAAATGGAGAGCTAGTGCCTGTAACTGTAATTGAAGTTGTGAATAATGTTGTTCTTCAAAAGAAAACAATTGAAAACGATGGTTATGAAGCAATTCAAATTGGTTACGATGATATCCGAGTAACGAATAAAGACCAAGATAAGAAAAGAGCAATGAGCAGCAAATTTGCAAACAAGCCACAAACTGGACATGCAGCAAAAGCTAACACTGCCCCTAAGCGCTTCACACGCGAGATTCGCGGAGTTAACCTTGATGAATATGAGGTTGGTCAGGAAGTCAAAATTGACATTTTCGCACAAGGCGAGACAGTCGATGTAACAGGTATTTCAAAAGGTAAAGGGTTTCAAGGCCCAATTAAACGTCACGGACAGTCAACTGGCCCAATGGCGCATGGTTCTCGTTACCACAGACGTCCAGGTTCAATGGGTTCAATCCAAGCGAATCGCGTATTCAAAGGAAAGAAACTTGCAGGACGTATGGGTGGCGTGAAAATCACAGTTCAAAACCTACCGGTTGTGAGAGTAGATGCTGAACGCAATGTGATTCTAATTAAAGGAAATGTTCCTGGTCCTAAGAAAGGGCTAATCAAAATACAAAGTGCAGTTAAAGCACAGTAACTCGTTTGAAAGGAGGACAAGAAAATGCCGAAAGTAGCGCTTCATAACCAAAGCGGGTCACAAGTTGGAGAAATTGAATTGAATGACCTTGTGTTTGGACTTGAGCCACATGAAAGTGTAATGACAGAAGCGGTCATTATGCAAAGAGCTTCACTTCGTCAAGGAACGCACAAAGTTAAAGGACGTTCTGAAGTAAGAGGCGGAGGCCGCAAGCCGTGGAAACAAAAGGGTACCGGACGTGCTCGTCAAGGGTCTATCCGTTCACCACAATGGCGCGGCGGTGGTATCGTGTTTGGTCCAACACCAAGAAATTATGGTTATAAACTACCGAAGAAAGTTCGCCGTTTAGCAATTAAATCTGCTTTATCAGCGAAGGTACAAGAAGGAAACATCATTGTACTAGATCAATTCCAATTAGAAGCACCGAAAACAAAAGAATTCATGCAAGTCATGAATAACTTAAAAACAGATAATCTGAAAACATTATTTGTCACTGGCGATTTCAATGAAAACGTTACACTTTCAGGAAGAAACATTCCTGGTGTTACAATTTTAGAATCGGAAGGTGTTAATGTTTTAGATGTTGTTGCACATGCAAAGCTTGTCGTAACAAAGTCTGCAGTCGAGAAATTAGAGGAGGTGCTTGGGTAATGGATGCACGGGATGTAATTAGACGCCCAGTCATTACTGAGCGCTCAGCTGGTATGATGGCTGACAAGAAATACACGTTTGATGTTGATGTGAGAGCGAACAAAACGCAAGTGAAGATCGCGATCGAAGAAATATTCGGTGTGAAGGTTGAAAAAGTTAATGTCATGAACTACAAGCCGAAATTCAAGCGTATGGGTAAATATACTGGCTACAAAAACAAACGTCGTAAAGCAATTGTTAAGCTTTCGGCTGACAGTAAAGAAATTGAATTTTTCGAATCATAGGTCATTGAATCATTGAAAAGGAGGTAAACCCACTATGGCGATTATTAAGTACAAACCAACGTCACCAGGTCGACGCGGCATGACAGTTTCTGATTTTGCTGAGATCACAACAGATCAACCAGAGAAATCGTTACTGGCACCATTAAAGAAAAAAGCTGGTCGAAACAATCAAGGTAAAATAACCGTTCGTCATCACGGAGGCGGACATAAGCGTAAATATCGTATTATCGATTTCAAACGCCAAAAGGACCAAGTGCCTGGACGTGTTGCAACAATCGAATATGATCCAAACCGTTCAGCAAATATTGCACTCATCAACTATGCTGATGGAGAGAAACGTTACATCCTAGCACCAAAAGGTCTTGAAGTTGGGATGACAATTGTTTCTGGTCCAGAATCAGATATTAAAGTAGGGAATGCACTTCCTTTATCAAATATCCCAGTTGGTACAATCATTCATAACATCGAGTTAAAACCAGGTAAGGGTGGACAATTAAATCGTTCAGCCGGAACTTCTGCTCAGGTATTGGGTAAAGAAGGAACATACGTCTTGGTACGTTTGAACTCTGGTGAGGTAAGAAAGGTTCTTGCGACTTGCCGTGCTACAATCGGTCAAGTAGGTAATGAACAGCATGAATTAATTAACATTGGTAAAGCAGGTCGTAATCGCTGGTTAGGCAAACGCCCAACTGTTCGTGGATCTGTAATGAACCCAGTGGATCACCCACATGGTGGTGGTGAGGGTAAAGCGCCAATCGGACGTAAAGCACCTCTTACACCTTGGGGTAAAGTGGCTCTTGGACTTAAAACACGTAAGAAAAAGAACAGATCTAATAACATGATCATTCGCGGACGTAAAAAATAATTAATCTGCACTGTTCTGAGTTCGGAAAGAACTTAACAACAATGCACTGCTTGATAAATGGGTTTCACTGAGCGGACTTGGTTCACAAGTGAAAGTAATGCTGCATAGCGGCTACCTAGTTGAGAGGAGGATATTCATGGGTCGTAGTTTGAAAAAAGGACCTTTTGTAGATGGTCATCTATTGAAGAAGGTAGAAGTACTAAACGAGTCTGATAAGAAGCAAGTCATTAAGACTTGGTCTCGTCGTTCTACTATTTTCCCTCAGTTTATTGGACATACAATCGCAGTTTATGATGGACGAAAGCATGTTCCAGTTTATATCACTGAAGATATGGTTGGACATAAATTAGGAGAATTCGCACCTACTCGTTTATACAAAGGTCACGTAGCTGACGATAAGAAAACTAGACGATAAAGCAATTAGAGCCGAATCGCACATGATTCAGCAGACGAAAATACAAGAGATAGGTATTGTTTTTGAGAGGAGGGTATCTTGATGGCAGAGAAAAAGGCAAAAGAAGCTGCTGAGGAAGTTGTAGAAAAGAAAGCAAAGGCTGCAAAAGCTACAGCTGAAACAACAGAAAAGAAGACACCAGCAAAAGCTGAGAAGGCTGATAAAGCACCTGCTAAAACAGCGAAAGCTGACAAAGAAACTACTGAGAAGGTTGAAAAACCCAAAAAGGCAAAAGCTGAAGCAGTAGTAGAAAAACAAGCAGTTAGCGAAAGTGATTCAGAAAAGCAAGCGAAGGCTATTGCTCGTACAATCCGTATCGCACCTAGAAAATCTCGCTTGGTATTAGATTTAATTCGTGGCAAGCAGGTTGGAGAAGCGATTGCAATTTTACGATATACGCCAAAAGCATCATCTCCTGTGATTGAGAAAGTTCTAAATTCAGCGATTGCGAATGCAGAGCACAATTATGAGATGGATGTGACTAAGTTGTATGTAGCGGAAGCTTATGCTAACGAAGGACCAACTCTAAAGCGTTTCCGTCCTCGCGCGCAAGGAAGAGCGAGTGCTATTAACAAGAGAACAAGTCATATCACAATCGTAGTAAAAGAGAAATAAGGAGGGATACTTGTGGGTCAAAAAGTACATCCAATTGGACTCAGAATCGGAATCATCCGTGACTGGGAGTCAAAATGGTACGCTGGCAAAGATTACGCGAAATTATTACATGAAGACTTACGAATTCGCGACTACATCCTGCACAAGTTAAAAGACGCATCAGTTCCTAAAGTAGAAATTGAGCGTGCTGCTAATCGTGTGAATGTTTCAGTTCATACTGCAAAGCCTGGTATCGTTATTGGTAAGGGTGGCGCTGAAGTAGAAACACTTCGTAATGAGCTAAACAAAATAACAGGGAAAAAGGTTCACATCAATATAATCGAAATTAAGAAAGCGGATCTAGATGCTAAATTGGTAGCAGATAACATTGCTCGCCAGTTAGAAAACCGTGTTTCATTCCGACGAGCACAGAAGCAAGTTATCCAAAGATCAATGCGTGCTGGTGCTAAAGGAATCAAAACAATGGTTTCAGGTCGTCTAGGTGGTGCGGATATCGCTCGTTCTGAGCATTACAGTGAAGGAACAGTTCCACTACACACACTTCGTGCTGACATTGATTATGCAACAGCAGAAGCAGATACAACTTACGGAAAGCTTGGTGTCAAAGTCTGGATCTATCGTGGAGAGGTTCTTCCTACCAAGAAAAATACTGTGGAAGGGGGAAAATAATCATGTTAGTACCTAAACGTGTTAAACACCGTCGTGTATTCCGTGGCAAAATGCGTGGCAATGCTAAGGGCGGTGCTGAAGTTCATTTCGGTGAATACGGATTACAAGCCCAAGAGGCTTCATGGATTACCAACAGACAAATCGAAGCTGCTCGTATCGCAATGACTCGTTTTATGAAGCGTGGCGGTAAAGTTTGGATCAAAATTTTCCCTCATCAATCTTATACTGCTAAACCAATTGGTGTGCGGATGGGTTCTGGTAAAGGTTCACCTGAAGGTTGGGTAGCTGTTGTCAAACCAGGTAAAGTAATGTTTGAAATAGCAGGTGTTTCAGAAGAAATTGCACGCGAAGCACTTCGTCTTGCGATGCACAAGTTGCCTGTTAAATGTAAGTTTGTAAAACGTGCGGAAAATGGTGGTGAAGCAAATGAAAACTAAAGAAATCCGTGACCTAACCACTAACGAGATTGAAACAAAAATTAAGTCACTGAAAGAAGAGCTTTTCAACTTACGCTTCCAATTAGCTACTGGGCAGCTTGAAAATACTGCTCGTATCGGGGAAGTTCGTAAGGGTATCGCTCGCATGAAAACAATCATGCGTGAAAGAGATCTTAATGTGAACAATCAGTAATCAAAAAAGACTTTTAACAATTGCGTGCAATTGATATGAACGTCAAGTCCGATAAACCGAAAGGAGGAGGCAGAACAATATGGAAGAGCGCAACCAACGAAAGGTTTACACTGGCAGAGTTATATCCGACAAAATGGATAAAACGATCACAGTTATGATTGAAACAAAGAAAACACATCCGCTATATGGCAAACGTGTGAAATATTCGAAGAAATTCAAAGCGCATGATGAAAACAATGAAGCGAAACAAGGCGATATCGTTAAAGTAATGGAAACTCGCCCACTATCAGCAACAAAACGTTTCCGTCTACTGGAAATCGTCGAAAAAGCTGTTGTCATCTAAGCTTGTTAAATTTTAAAAACGATCTTAACAAATGACGAGCAATCATCATTTGAGAATTGGATGCCGTTCATTTCGAAGGGAGGTACTACCATGATTCAATCAGAATCAAGACTGAAGGTTGCTGATAACTCGGGCGCTCGCGAAGTGCTTGCAATAAAAGTTCTCGGTGGCTCAGGTCGCAAAGTTGCTAATATTGGCGATGTTATCGTCTGTACTGTTAAACAAGCAACACCTGGAGGCGTTGTTAAAAAGGGTGATGTTGTCAAGGCAGTTATTGTTCGCACAAAAAGTGGAACAAACCGCCCAGACGGTTCATTTATCCGTTTTGACGAAAACGCATGTGTAATTATTAAAGACGACAAAAGCCCACGTGGAACTCGTATTTTCGGACCAGTGGCACGTGAATTACGTGATAATAACTTCATGAAAATCGTCTCACTAGCACCTGAAGTACTTTAAAAAAAGCTAAGTGCTGAAAAAGAATGAATATGAGGTGCAAATCTCGTGCATGTAAAAAAAGGTGATAAGGTAATGGTCATCTCTGGCAAGGACAAAGGAAAACGCGGTGTCATTTTGGAAGCATATCCTAAAAAAGACCGTGTACTTGTTGAAGGTGTCAACATTATCAAAAAACATACAAAACCCACTAGTCAAAACCAACAAGGTGGAATTCTCAATCAAGAAGCATCTATCCATGTTTCGAATGTAATGCCAATAGATTCTAAATCAGGCAATCCAACACGTGTTGGATACAAAGAAATTGATGGTAAGAAAGTACGAGTTGGTGTGAAAACTGGTGCTAAATTAGATAAATAAGAATCGCGAAGGGAGGTAAAATAATGAGCCGCCTCAAGGAAAAATATCAAAAAGAAATTACACCTGCTTTAATGAGTAAGTTCAATTACACATCAATTATGCAAACACCTAAGCTTGAAAAGATTGTTATCAACATGGGTGTTGGTGATGCTGTACAAAATACTAAATTACTGGATAGCGCAGTTGAGGAATTAACAACGCTTTCAGGTCAAAAACCAATAGTAACAAAAGCAAAGAACTCTATCGCTGGATTCCGCTTGCGTGAAGGCATGCCGATCGGTTGTAAAGTAACATTGCGCGGCGCGCGTATGTATGAATTTTTAGATAAACTAATTTCAATTTCACTACCTCGTGTTCGTGACTTCCGTGGGATTTCAAAGAAATCCTTTGATGGACGTGGCAACTACACACTTGGTGTGAAGGAGCAATTAATTTTCCCTGAAATCGATTACGACAAAGTAACCAAAGTACGTGGAATGGACATCGTTATTGTTACAACAGCAAATACCGACGAAGAAGCTCGTGAGCTATTAGGACTATTTGGAATGCCATTCCAAAAATAATCGCTAAGGGGGCGAAATAGTGGCTAAAACATCAATGATCGTAAAACAAAAGCGCAAACCGAAATTTCAGGTTCAAGCTTACACACGTTGTGAGCGTTGTGGTCGCCCACATTCTGTATATCGTAAGTTTCAACTTTGCCGAATTTGTTTCCGCGAACTAGCATACAAAGGTCAAATTCCTGGTGTTAAAAAAGCTAGCTGGTAAACAAAAGGTGCTTGAGCGAGCGCTTAGACCAAGAGCGTGATACGCCTCACTCGAATGCGATAAAGTCGCACCGAGAGGGAGGAGTACAAAGCGAAGGGTCTGCGAGCGGAAGCCCGTTAAACAAAAGGTGCTTGAGCGAACGCTTAGACCAAGAGCGTGATACGGCTCATTCGAATGCGACAAAGTCGCGCCGAGAGGGAAGTACAAAGCGAAGGTCTACGAGCGGAAGCCCGTTAACAGCTAGGAACACTTACACCGAATAGGTTTTTATACGACCAAATTATATTGGAAACAGAAAAGGAGGTTATCATTGTGGTTATGACAGACCCAATTGCAGACTTGTTGACTCGCATTCGTAATGCGAACACAGTTCGTCATGAGAAATTGGAAGTTCCTGCTTCCAAGATGAAAAAAGATATTGCAGAAATCTTGAAACGAGAAGGTTTCGTTCGCGATGTTGAATATATAGAAGACAACAAGCAGGGTATCTTAAGAATTTTCTTAAAATACGGCGCTAACAATGAGCGCGTAATTACTGGAATCAAGCGTATCAGTAAGCCTGGTCTTCGTGTTTACTCAAAAACAGGAGATGTACCTAGAGTGTTGAACGGTCTTGGAATCGCAATCGTTTCATCTTCTCAAGGTGTTATCACTGATAAAGAAGCACGTGCCAAGCATGTTGGTGGAGAAGTGCTTGCATATGTATGGTAATCGCAAAATTGCGAGCTGAACTTCAATAAAAAATGAATGGAGGTGCATGAAATGTCTCGTATAGGCAATAAGCTAATCGCAATTCCTGCTGGTGTTACAATCGATCAAAAAGGATCATATGTAACAGTTAAAGGCCCTAAAGGGGAATTGAGCCGAGAATTCAATGCCGAAATCAAAATAGATGTAAACGGTGCTGAAATAAATATCTCTCGTCCAACTGATGCAAAGCACCATCGTGCGCTACACGGCACGACACGTGCAGTACTTGCGAACATGGTAGAGGGCGTATCAACTGGATTTACAAGAAATCTTGAACTAGTTGGGGTCGGATATCGTGCATCAAAGCAAGGTAGTAAACTTGTTCTCAATGTAGGTTATTCTCATCCAGTGGAATTCGAACCTGAACAAGGTATCGAAGTTGAAGTTCCTGCTAACACGAAAATCACTATCAAAGGTATTGATAAAGAAAAAGTAGGCGCTTTAGCAGCAAATGTACGTAGTGTTCGCCCACCTGAACCTTATAAAGGTAAAGGAATTCGTTACGAAGGTGAATATGTACGCCGTAAAGAAGGTAAAACTGGTAAGAAATAAAACGATTGCAAACACTGCATGAAGTTATGACAGTTTTATCATGTATAATCAATTAAGAATAGAAAGGAGTGCAGTAAATGATTATTAAAGCAGATAAGAATGTAACTCGTAAGAAAAGACACGCACGTGTACGTTCAAAGCTTGCTGGCACAGAATCACGTCCCAGACTGAACGTTTTTCGTTCAAACAAGCACATTTACGCACAATTAATAGATGATTCAAACCGAATCACAATTGCAAGCGCATCTACGCTTGATAAAGAACTTAACATTGCGGCAAGTAATATTGAAGCAGCGAAAAAAGTTGGCGAGCTAGTTGCGAAGCGAGCAGTTGAAAAAGGATGCAAACAAATAGTTTTTGATCGTGGCGGATATTTATTCCACGGACGTGTGAAAGCACTAGCAGATGCAGCTCGTGAAAACGGGTTGGAATTCTAGAATCGAAGGAGGGAAACCAATTTATGCAACGAAATAATGACTCAGCTAAATCAGAATTTGAAGAACGAGTAGTAACCGTAAATCGTGTTGCGAAAGTTGTAAAAGGTGGACGTCGTTTCCGTTTTTCAGCACTAGTAGTAGTTGGCGATAAGAATGGCCGTGTTGGTTTTGGTACTGGTAAAGCACAAGAAGTGCCTGAAGCTATCAAAAAAGCAATCGAAGATGCTAAGAAAAACCTTATAGTAGTTCCAATGGTTGGCGTTACAATCCCACATCAAGTAAATGGACGATTTGGATCTGGACACATTCTTTTAAAACCTGCTTCAGAAGGTACTGGAGTTATCGCTGGTGGTCCTGTCCGTGCTGTTCTTGAATTGGCAGGTGTACACGATATCCTATCTAAATCATTAGGTTCAAACACACCTATCAATATGGTTCGTGCCACAATTGATGGTATCAAACAACTAAAACGCGCAGAAGATGTAGCAAAACTACGTGGAAAAACAGTAGAAGAGATACTAGGATAAGGAGGGGAATCTGAATGGCAAAGAAATTGAAAGTCACCCTCACTCGTAGTCCTATTGGTCGTTTACCCGATCAAAAAGCCACAGTTCAAGCTCTTGGACTAAGAAAGATGCAACAAACAGTGGAGCACCAAGATAATGTAGCAATTCGTGGAATGATCAATAAAGTTTCTCACTTAGTAACAGTAGAAGAAGTATAAAAAACACTGATGAAGAAATTGAAGGAGGTGTAACGATGCAACTACATGAACTTAAGCCATCAGAAGGTTCACGTAAAGAAAGAAAACGTCTTGGACGTGGTACTGGTTCTGGTCAGGGGAAAACAGCTGGTAAGGGTCATAAAGGTCAAAATGCCCGTTCGGGTGGAGGAGTTCGTCTTGGATTTGAAGGTGGTCAAACACCATTATTCAGACGGTTGCCGAAACGTGGATTTACAAACATCCACCGCAAGGAGTTTGCCGAAGTTAACTTAGATACTTTAAATCGTTTTGCAGACGGTTTAGAAATTACACCAGAATTGCTGATTGAAGCAAGAATCGTAAAGAAAGCAAAAGCTGGGATTAAGATCTTAGGAAATGGTAAAGTAGAGAAGAAACTAGTTGTTAAGGCACACAAGTTCTCTGCTTCAGCCGTTAAAGCAATCGAAGCTGCTGGCGGAAAAATTGAGGTGATCTAATGTTTCGTATGATTGGGAATTTTTTACGGGTTAAAGATATTCGTAAAAGAATACTATTTACACTAGCAATGCTATTCGTTTTTCGTCTTGGTTCACATATCGTTGCGCCTGGAGTTGATGCTTCTGCTCTCGAAGCAATGGATCAAGGTCAAGGTGCACTTGGTGTGCTAGACTTTTTCGGTGGAGGCGCTTTAAAGAGATACTCCATTCTTGCGATGGGAATCATGCCTTACATTACCGCATCTATCATAGTGCAACTATTGCAAATGGATGTTGTTCCGAAGTTCACTGAGTGGGCTAAAGAGGGCGATGTAGGTAGAAAGAAATTAGCGCAGGTCACTCGATATGGAACAATCGTACTTGGATTCATCGAAGCTATTGGGATGTCTTATGGATTTAACCAGCAGTCTGGTGGTTTATTAATTCCCGAAGCTTCATTTCAAAAGTATCTACTGATAGCGCTTACATTGACTGCAGGAACCGCATTTTTGATGTGGTTGGGTGAACAAATTACCGCAAATGGTGTCGGGAATGGTATTTCTGTCATTATCTTTGCTGGTATCGTTGCACAGTTTCCAACTGCTGCTTATCAATTGTATGTACAAAAGCTAAAGGGTGCTGGAGATAAATTATTTACAAACTCAGTTTTGGTTGCCGGGATTTTCCTTGTAATCCTACTAGTAGTTATGGCGGTTATCTTTATTCAACAAGCAAATCGTAAGGTTCCTGTTCAATACGCGAAGCGTGTGACAGGCGGAGCTTCAAATATGGCTGGAGGTCATAACACTCACTTGCCAATCAAGGTTAATGCCGCTGGGGTTATTCCAGTAATCTTTGCAGTATCATTCATTGTTACACCAAAGATAATTGCATCTTTCTTTGATGGAAAAGTAGCGACATGGGTTTCAACACATTTTGATTACTCTAAACCATTTGGAATGGCGCTTTATGTCATCTTGATCATTGCATTCACATACTTTTATGCTTTTGTTCAAGTAAACCCAGAGCGAATTGCAGAAAACTTAAAGAAGCAAGGTGGATATGTTCCAGGCATCCGTCCAGGGAAAGCAACTCATGAATATTTTTCAAGAGTGTTGTCTCGCTTGACATTTGTTGGTTCATTGTTCCTAGCAACTATCGCCGTTTTACCAATTATCCTTGTCGCAGCTGCAAAACTGCCGCAATCAGTTCAAATTGGTGGAACAAGCTTACTCATCGTTGTTGGGGTAGCACTTGATACTTTAAAACAATTAGAAGCTCAACTGGTAAAAAGACATTACAAAGGATTTATTAAGTAATGAATTGCTTTAGATCAACATACCATGCGAAGGTCTCGCGCAAAGATAATCCTAACATGCCAACTCTGTTGCTATTTACGAAAACGAGCATTTGGCACGGGTTAAGGTTTTGGAAGGAGTGAAAAAATGCATTTAGTTTTAATGGGTCTACCTGGTGCAGGAAAAGGCACCCAGGCAGAACGAATTGTAGAACAGTATCAAATTCCGCATATTTCAACAGGTGATATGTTTCGCTCGGCAATTACCAATGAAACAGCACTAGGTACAATAGCGAAATCCTTTTTGGATGGAGGCAAGTTAGTACCTGATGAAGTGACTATTGGTATTGTAAGAGAAAGACTTATGATGAGTGACTGTGAGAATGGATTTTTGCTTGATGGCTTCCCAAGAACGGTGCCTCAAGCAGAAGCTTTAGAGGTAATTCTACTTGATCTGGGTCGTCAATTAGATTTCTGTTTAAACATTCAAGTTGACAAGCAGATTTTGATGGAAAGATTAACTGGGCGTCGAGTTTGTAAG
>JAVBKB010000040.1:0-16065 GCA_031554275.1 Caryophanales bacterium
GTTTCCCCTTGAGGTCCCATCGGTCCAGTAGCACCAGTTTCACCAGTAGCACCCATCGGCCCCATCGGCCCAGTAGCACCAGTAGCACCAGTTGCACCCATAGGTCCAGTCGCCCCAGTTTCACCAGCTTCCCCTTGAGGTCCCATTGGCCCAGTAGCGCCAGTAGCCCCAGTTTCCCCTTGAGGTCCAGTGGCTCCAGTAGCACCAGTAGCCCCGGTTTCCCCTTGAGGTCCCATAGAACCAGTAGCGCCAGTTGCACCCATCGGTCCCATCGGCCCCGTAGTGCCAGTAGCGCCAGTAGCGCCAGTAGCACCCATCGGTCCCATAGGACCAGTGGCTCCAGTAGCGCCAGTAGCCCCGGTCTCACCCTGAGGTCCCATCGGTCCCATCGGCCCTACCGGTCCAGGAGGCCCAGGAGGTCCAGGAGGACAATGTGGGTTGCAAGGATTACAATCATTGTGGCAATGATTTGAATGTTTGTTCTCCATTCTCTTGATATGCTCTTCATACTTGTTTTTCAAAGATTCTGAATGATCATTTTTTCTATTCATTTAATTTCACCTCCTTTACTCTCATAATTTATGCTTGTCGCAATTGGTTGTGTAGGCTTTCCAAGAAACAGGCACTTGCCTGAGAGCATCATAGAATGAACTGTTTTTTGTCAGTTCCCCAGATAAATTACATCTAAATGGAGCAATTCTTGTAGTGGTTAGATTGAGTAATTATGATACAAAAAGGTAGCTGTACGTGGCTTAGCTACCTTGTGGAATATTTATTATGAGCTACAATGGGCTCAATGTTTTAAAGCGACAACATCATCTGATACGATTTTGGACCATAGATACCGTCCGCAGCCAGTCCGTGTTTTCTTTGCCAATCTTTTAATGCTGATCCTGTGATTGAACCAAAGATCCCATCAGCACTTACCCCAAGTAACAATTGCAACTGTGCAACTGCTTCGCCTCTATTTCCTGCTCTCAAAGTTGGAGGAGGTATTCTTACAGCTTTCAGGTAATTTGTTGGGTTTGTATCATACCCATAGCCGTAACTTGGTGTTGATCGTAGCCGCACTTCATAGTGCAAATGCGACCCAGTGGCTCTCCCTGTTTGCCCTTGTGTTCCAATAACATCGCCTCTTTGAACCCGATTGTTTACACTCACATTGATGCTATTTAAATGGGCATAGATATGCAATGTTCCTGCTGGGTCGAGAATAGCAACAACATTCCCATAGCCGCCAAGACCGCTGCCATCAGTCGCCATTTTTGCATGTCGAACCGTTCCTCCTACAAATGCTTTAATCGGCGCTTTATTTGCTTTCACCAAATCAATCCCACGGTGCATCTCTCGGCTACCATTAATTGGGTCGACGCGAGTTCCATAATTTGAAGTAACCGTATACCCGATAAACGGATTTTCCACTTTTCACCCTCCCTTCTACAATAACTTGCCACATAGTATATTCCTGCTTGTCTGATAATTCCTATACTCACACCCATTTTTGAAAGTAATCCATCTTTCTTTTACAAGAGTTAAATATCTTTGTAATTCCAAATTAACTACTGAAAAACTGCATGAACACCTTGCCGAAATAGATAATTTGGACTGTTGGAATAAATAGTATTTAATTCAACGAAATAGCTTACATATAACCAAAACGCACTCTTTGGCATTAAACAAAGGGTGCGTTTTTATGTGGATATTTGTTTTCTTCACTTACACTAAAACCTTATTTTCCACATCAAATATCTTGTTCGAATTCTGAATACGGATGCTTGATAAAACGCTTAAATTTTTCAGTAAACGCTTCATATTGATCTTTGAAAAACGATAATCTGGGAACATAAATTGATTTTGTCATATCCAATCCATATCCAAAGTATTCCCAAATAACAAAATCATCTTTTTCAATTACATATGTGGAAACAATAGTGCATGAAAAATCCATATCATCGCTACAAACAAGCAACGGAAGCATAACATTACGATAATCAAGAATATCCAAAACTTTTCTTTGCTCGTGTTCATCAAAGAGCTCAATTGGCGGCACAAGCAAATCGAAATCCTTACTATTTGTTTTCTGATTCAAAAAATCATTGAACAATTTACCATCAACTATAATTTGATACTGTGGATGCGAAAATCCTTTTTGTTTGGCGCAAATTATATCAATTGTGTTCAACTACTATACCTCCACTAAAAAAAAACTATTCTTTAGCACATTTGATTTAGAAACTTCCTAAGGATAGAGAGGGGTTACAATTAAGATCTATGTTGTCAATGTTTCTCTCTGCAAGCTCATTTCCATTTTCGAAAGCGCTCTGTCCAAAAGCTCATAATGTACAAACATTTCCCATCACAATTCAACTCTTTTTTTTCTCGATTTTACATACAAATCAGATTGGATTCGTATTTCTGGCTTGAGCAAGTTACCGATTATCCACATTGATATAGCAAGTCATGGGCTACTTCACAATTATTTTCACTGTTGTTCCGACGTTCAAGGTACTATTGATTTGGACGCCGCATTGCTCGTCACCAAATAAACGGATTCTTTTGGCAACGTTTTTCAAACCTATCCCTGAGTGTGGTTTTTCAAATGCATCTTCTGTGTATAGTGGTTGGGTGTTTTCTTGTGATGAAGGCAAGAAATAGTCCTCTTCACAATTGAAGCCGATGCCATCATCTGTCACGATAATTTCGAGATAATCATTGTTAAGCGCAGTACTGATCCTAATTGTTCCGCCTTCTTTTTTCCCTCGGATACCATGATCAATGGCGTTTTCAACTATTGGTTGAAGGATCAGCTTTGGTACCTTCCATGATAGGAAGCGGTCGTCAATGTCAAACTCATAGTTCAGCAGGTTCTCATAGCGATAGCTTTGAATTTCAAGATATTTCTTTGTATGCTCTATTTCATTTTCCAACGAGGTCATTGGACTGGAATTAAGCGATAATCTGAAGAATCGCGCCAGTGAACGGGTGATTTCGATCACTTTATTGCTTTCCTTAAACTCCGCCATCCAAATGATCGTTTCCAGCGAGTTATAGAGAAAATGAGGATTTATTTGACTTTGCAGCGCTGATAGCTCTGTTTTGCGCAATATTTCTTCGTTTTCTTTTATGTCTTTCACTAATTTATTTATTTTCAAGCTTGAAATTGATGCCAGTCCAACGAGGACAATTGTGCTGATCGCTACCATGTAAATGATGTTCCGCTGAATCATGTTCAATGCATCCAATGAAGCATACGCAACGATTAACCAGTCTGCATTTTCTAAGTGGTAACTGCTTTTCACAAACTGATCGTCATTATTTTCTGAGAAGGCGCTTTCCTTCAATTGAGCCATCTTTTCTGGATCAGTGAAGTAAGAGATATCTTCATGGTAAACGGCTTGGCCTTTGTCGTTGACAACAAACACAGAGCCTTTTGTACCAAGGTCTAAATCACCCAAAACATCATCAATTACATTGTAGTTTAAGTCAATAATGATCAATCCAGCATTAGTACCATCACTTGACTTCATTTCACGACAGAGGGAAATAACCCAAGCATCTTTGTTTGCAGAAAAGCCCTGCATTCTAGCAGATGTGAGAATCGGTTTGCCGCTACTCGCCAGCGTTTCACTGTACCATGGCATACCCATCATGTCTTTGGAGAGCTCCATTGGCAGCATTTGTTCATTTGAAACAATGCGCCCATCACGCCCAACTAAGACAATGGAAACAATATCAGATTTGACCGCAACGACATCGACAAGCACTTTCTCAATTTCCTGTTGATTTGCTGCCGACTCATCGTTACTTGAGAAGTATGATTTAATCAGAGGATTGTTTTCGAGAATGATGGATAGATCCTTCATTTGATTTAGATATCGTTCTAGGTTGTAACCACTTTTCTTAATTGTGTTATCAGTGACCTGAACGCCTTCATTTCTGATTGTCTTTGAAAAAGATTGAAGAAAGAAGAAGGTCAAGAGTAGAATAATTAAACAAGCTGATATAGTGAAATAGACAAAAATCCGATTATTAAACTTCGTCTGCATGGAGTTCTTCATATTATCCCTTACCAATCATTTCGCGATATTTATTAGGTGGACAGCCGAATTTCTTCTTAAAACTAATACTAAAATAATTCGGATCACTGTAGCCACATTTTTCGGTTATTTCATAGATTTTCATATTCGTACCAATTAGCAGCAGTCGTGCTCTTTCTAAGCGGAGGTCATAGAGATATTCAGAGAAAGTTTTCTGGAATAAATTTTTAAATAATCTGCTGAGATAGCCACTACTTAAATTCATCATGGATGCCAAGTTCATTAAATCAAAGTCCGGGTTTTGGCAATTTTCCTCCATGTTGAAAATGATTTTCTCCATATAAGTGCTATTGTCATCTGGTTGTTCATTTGGGTAGCGGGTCAATTCAGAGACAGCTTGTTGTAGTATCTCTTCCTTATTAATTCTGTCTAGCTTATCAGTCAGGTTCTTCAGAATCTGAGAAATTTCATTGCGGGTAACAGGTTTGAGAATGTAGTCATCAACATGAATTCGCAAGGCTTCGCGCGCATATTCGAAGTAGTCATAGCCCGTAATGATCACGATTCGGGTGTTTGGTAGTATACGCTTAACTTCTTTAGCAAAGCTGAGCCCGTCAAGGTTGGGCATGTTGATATCCGCCAGAATTATATCGGCTTTGTAATGGTCGAGTAATTTCAGTGCTTCTGAACCATCTGCGGCTTCTTGAAATTCGGTAATATTCAGCTGAACTAAATCAACAAGCTCACGGATGCCTCTTCTGATAATTGGCTCGTCATCAACTACTAGGAGTTTGTAACCCATTTCTCCGAACCTCCTTTGATAAACAGCAAATCTTACATGAGCAGTACCTCATGTAAGATTTGAATCGTTATTTAATTAGATTTTTATATTCACCATAACCTGCTTCATCCATCTCGTCATAAGGGATCAGCTTAATTGACACACTGTTAATACAGTAGCGAAGACCACCTTTGTCCTTTGGTCCATCGGTGAATACATGACCTAGATGAGAGTCACCAACTCGGCTTCGCACCTCGGTTCGAGTCATTCCAAAGCTACTATCTTTATGCTCAGTAACCACATCTTGAATAATTGGTTTAGTGAAACTTGGCCAACCACAACCAGATTCGAATTTATCAACAGAAAGGAATAACGGTTCTCCTGTGACCACGTCAACATAGATACCAGGGTCTTTTGTTTCCCAATATTTGCCGGAAAAAGCGGCTTCAGTGGCTGCATTTTGTGTCACATTGTACTCTTCCTTTGTTAACTTTTCTCGTAGCACATCATCAGAAGGTTTTGAATATTTCATTGGGTCTACTTGCACCTCTTTCATTGGAATATCTTTCAGACTGTCGAAACTGATATGACAGTAGCCATTAGGGTTTTTCTCTAGATAATCTTGGTGATAATCCTCGGCTAGAAAATAGTTCTTTAGAGGCAGAACCTCAGTTACAATCATTTTATCATATTTCTTCTGTTCTTCTTTTACAACAGACGTGATTGCCTCTAGATCGTCGGAACTGGAATAGTAAATACCGGTACGATACTGACTGCCAACATCATTTCCTTGTTTGTTCATACTTGTTGGGTTAATAATTTTGAAGAGTTGACTTGTCAGTGTTTGCAGATCAATGTAGCTCGGATCGTATTGAATGTGAACAGTTTCTGCGAAACCTGTGTCATCAGTACACACTTCTTCATAGGTAGGATTATCCTTATTACCATTGGCATAACCAACCGTGACGTCATAAACCCCTGGAATACGAGAAGCGTAAGCTTCAACACCCCAAAAACATCCACCTGCAAAATAGATTTCCTTCAAGTTATCTTTATTAAAATTTAATTTAAGGTTTGGATTTTCAGGTAGCTTGGAACTGCTACTTTGTTGTGTGCCGCTGCTCACTGTGCCTAAACTCATATTGTTTTTTGTGTTGCCACAAGCTGATAATACAACTGCTAAGATGGCACATCCGATTATTACTAACAGTTTCGTTGAATATTTCTTCATGTTTTCCGCTCCTTTTTAAGTAATCCGGATTCCAGTTAAGTAAAGCGAAATGGGAATTTCCCACATCGTTCTCTATCTGTAACTAGAATCCGAGAATAATGATTATTTAATTTGTGAAAAAATTTCTTTCAGATCCTCGTTTGATACATGTCCTACCATTGTTTTGTGCGTGTTTCCTTTTTTATCGAACACAATTGAAGTTGGATAACCTCGAATGCCAAACTTTTTATTGACAGCATCTGTCTCATCATAGAGCACCTTGAATTCTAAACCTTGAGCCTTTGCCCAGCTTTCGAAATCTTCTTTACTCATTTCGCCATTGATCTCCGGCGCAACTATGGAGAGGATTACAACATCTTCGCTTTGCTCATATTGTTTTGCAAGCTCTTTGAAATCCTCGAGCCCCGCTAAACAACTTGGGCACCATGTTGCCCAGAATTTCACATAAACAATTTTGCCTTGATAATCAGAAAGCTTGACGAGATTGCCTTTTGAATCATTTAGTTCGAAGCCACTACTTGAATTACTTTGCATACTTGTACCTGCTTTGTTTGCGAGGTTTATCGTTTTCACTTGGTTGAAAATCATAAATACCCCCATCGCGATGATCAATAGCCCACCGACTATTTTGATTTTTGGTAGATGTTTATAGATCCCTTTGATCTTTGCTAAGAAGAAACTGGCACCGATTGCTAAGACAACGAACGGAATAATCAATCCTAATGAATAGACCAATAGCAGCAATCCGCCAGTTAAGGCACCACCTTGTTGGGACGAAATTCCGAGGACTGTGCCTAGTATCGGTCCAACACAAGGTGTCCAACCGAAGCTGAAAACAAAACCGAGAATGAATGAACCTACAATTCCGCGATTGTTATTCACATCTGCGGTCAGCGTTTTTTGTCGTTGTAAAATATTGATTGAAATTAATCCGGTTTGATGAATCCCTAGCAGGATGATTACGACACCACAGATGATAAAGAATGCATCACTATTAAATAAACTGCCCAATGCACCTGCTCCAAATCCCAAAATAAAGAATGAGGATGAGAGACCGAGAACAAAAGCCAATACTTTCAAGCTTTTGCGGTAAACATTGATTCCTTTCTCACCATCATTTGAGGAAAGAATTCCTACATATACAGGTAATACAGGCAGAATACAAGGCGAGAAAAACGATAAAATCCCTGCTGAGAAAATAGATAGAATAAATACGAGCGATATGGGTTCCATAATTACCTCCAATAAATAATTTCTTTTTTGTTTACACACATATTGTATCAATTCTGGTGTAGGGACTTAATAGAATAATCTAACCAAAAACATTGTTTTCCGTACCTATATTTTCAGAATCACCACAATTTCGATAATAGGCATTTGCAAATAGATTGCTTGTCCATTTTTACAATTCTGAAAGAAGCCTAATCCTGATTCCCAGTTAAAATCGCGAATGTTGTGTAGAAGGGAGGAGGCAGAGAAAGAGATGTTGTTGCGTGGTTTAGTCTTACTATTGGTTGTTTGGCAACAATTACAGGCACGAAAAAAGACCACAAAACAAAAGACGCAGCGCGCTTCCTTGTGGCAATGCTCGAGCCCAAGTTTGTTTCTCCGAAAAATGTTAGCGGAAATAGTTCAATGTATCTAAAAGGGAGGATGTAATGGGAAATGTTGGACTCCAGCCTAGTGCCAACAATTTAGTGGGTTTTTCGTTAGAAACCTGCTGATCAATATCAGTAGCTAGGCTTTCAACCTCAAAATCTATTACTGTTAAAGTTCTATAAATGGCAATTAGTTCACCAAGAGAATGATCTTTTCCTGAGGAGATTTCATATACTTCTCCTGTGGTTCCTTTCGAAAAGAGTAATTCATATGCACGAACAACATCTCTCACATCGATGAAATCCCGCTCTGCATTCAAATTATTGACTACTAGTTTTTTCTCAAGCTGGCCTTTTTCCATTTGAGCAATTTGTTCTGCGAAAATAGCATTAACGCCTTTGGAAGATCCGGGACCAATGATGTTTGAAGGTTTTGCAATGATAATATCCATATTAAATAGTTTTGTCCACGCTTGAGAAATGAGTACTTGAAGTGTTTTACTAAGGCCATAGGGATGGGCAAGCTTTGCTAAATTATTCGGGTTTGTTTGAAGTGAAGAACCGACAATGATTATTCTGCAAGTAGGATTGAGTTGCCTTGTGGAGTCGATGATATATAGCGTTGACAACAAATTAGCTTCCACTGTGGTTATCGGCTCATTCCATGAATCGCCAACATGGTTGATCCCTGCTAAGTGTAACAGGTAATCCGGTTTGATTTTGTGAACCAGCTGATGAACTTCATTCTTATTTGTCATGTCACAAAATTCCGTGACGATTGAATCAGATTTAATCGGTTTACCTCTTGTGACTGCTATTACTTCATAACCTTTTTTTGAAAAATGGGCACATGCATTTTCTCCTGTATAACCAGTTGCTCCTGTGATGAGCAACTTTGGCTGTTTCCCCATTATGTTTCCTCCATTGAATCTTAATCAAAACGCTAGTTATAGAGATACTCAACCTTTGCATCATACAAAGAGGAATTAATTGATCAGGTTTGATTTCAATAATAATTGCTTGATTTCCAAGTGGCTCATTTGCTGATCGTCAGAACGATAGGAAGATTTACTGATCGCAGGACAATGCGCATAGTGTTGCTGCATCTCAGAAGTGATGTGGTCTGGGAGCACGACAAAGTAATCTTGATTGTACGCAACGGCATTTTCTATTTCTTTCTTTGATAAAAGGACTTCGAATAGTTTTTCTCCTAATCTCATCCCACTTTCAATCACATTCCCTTTTTCGCCAAAATGGTCAATCAATACTTCAGCTAAATCAGAAATGCTACATGCTGGCATGTTCAGAACGAAGATTTCTCCCCCTTTCCCATCTGTCGCTGCCTTCAATAGAAGCTTGATAGCATCCTCCTGCGTCAGAAAGAAACGAGTCATTTGTTTATCTGTTATCGTCACTTCTTTGTTATTCTTTATCTGATCAATGAACAAGTGCAGAACACTGCCATTTGTCCCAAGAACATTTCCACTTCTCACGCAGACAAACTTTGTTGCGATGCTGGGTTCATTCGAATTGATCATGATTTTCTCGCCAATCGCTTTCGTAAAACCATAGAAATTTGCAGGATCAACAGCTTTATCTGTTGATACATGAATCACTTTTTTTACATGATTCAGAATGGATGCATCGATCACATTTTGTGTGCCAGTAACATTCGTTTTCATTGCTTCAATTGGGTGCTCCTCGCAAACTGGAACATGTTTCAATGCAGCTAAATGGAATACATAATCAACGCCACGAAGCGCCTGATCAAGAGCACTTCGATCCCGAATGTCCCCAATCAAAAAGCTTAAGCGGGTATCTGTAATTTCTCTGCGCATATTCACTTGCCTATCTTCATTACGTGACAAGCATATGATTTTTTTCGGATTGTACGTAAGCAACTGAAGAACGAGTTCTTTTCCCCATGATCCAGTTCCACCAGTCACGAAGATCGTCGCATTTTCAAACATCTAGACTTCCTCCTATTCATAAAGCATTAATCGTTATTCCAGTGAAAATCTCTCGCCAATAATGATCATTACCTTGCCATTTCTCCTGATTAGGCATTTCGATTGCACAAATGTTTCTCACTGGCCAATCCTTTTCAATTAAGGCGTCAGTATTTGTGTGATTGACGAGAAGAATTGAAAAATCTCTTTTGATTAACTTAGCGAGAACAGATTCTAATTCGATAATATCCTCAAAGCTTCCTTCTGTTCTAATGAATAACAAGCGATCACTGCGAGAAAGATTATCCATAAACCTTTCGATTCTTCTGTCAAACTTCGCACGAACTTCCGGATAAGTAGCTAAATTTGTGAATGTATTTTGACTTGCTTTGAAATCATGGCTAGAAACAATTTGATAGGTCATATCAGTCATACAAAGATACTGTTCAGAGCTGTTCACACCCGTAGAATAACCCGATGGGATCAAATTGGCTTTGTCCATAAATCCTTCGTATCGATTTTTCAAAAGGAGTGAGACGTTTGATAAATTCGGAGAGGACATCCAGTCTAGTGGACCTGCGTATGGTCTTAAATTATTTTTTCTTAATTGAAGTGCTGCAAGACAGAGGTCGCCCAAGCTATAAATGGCATGATAATTTCCTTTTAACTCGTTTAATTTCATAATTTGTCTCCTTAGAAAGTGTTCTCTTTAGTAGCTTGCCTTGTAGTATATTCAGGTGCAGCAGACTTTTCCTCATACATCTGACTATTTCCGCAGCATTAGATGTCCAGTTCTGTACTTATTCAAAAAAACTGGTGTTCTTGGGATTTTTATCGGAAAAGCAGTCATTTTCCAAGGGGTAAACCCTCAAGTCAAAAGGTTGCTCGATATTTCCCCCCTATAGAATTGCCAACTTCATTGGAGACCTCCAACGGAAACAGGGATTCCCAAGGAAGGTGACTGTTTTCCAATAAAAATTCGGATGAATGAAAATTATTGTGAAATTGACTCACTTATCCAAGGAAAATGCTGATAATCAATTGATCCAACCAAAAAAACGTGTCAAATGCCCATATGAGCCTATTACACGTTAATTTGCTTGATAATAATCTAACGTAGCTCATTAAATTATTCGGAGAGCTAGTTTGAAATTTTCTTCATCATTTTCCGACTCGTTATTTCCGTTGTTAATGGGCTGGGAAGCAAATATTCTTCGGGTAATGTTGTCTGGATTTGCTGAAATATCTGATGGTCAACAAGAATGTCTGTATTTTCTGTGCGGTCATCAAACATTGAATTGTAATGATCTGCTTTCATGGGTTCGAAGGCTTTTAGGCTAGTTTTGTTAGGTATTTGAAATTCACCTGTTAAGTTTTCCTTAATTGGACCCCAGATTTTCGGATCAACAAACTGTTTCGGAAGCGGCGTCTTCGCAGAAAACAGGTTTTGGTATACATCAATGTCCATCGGGTCAAGTGTTTTTGTAGTAGTAGGATTTGGAAGCTGATACTGCTTAGGAATTGATTGTTGAATGTGCTCCCAAAAGGTAGGATCGACAAATGCTGTTTCTGAGGTTGTCGACTTTTCAAACATGGTGAGCGAATCTGATGATAACGATTCAAATGTTCTTAGCGAGGTAGGATGCGGTAGCGCATAATCTGTTGGTGTATTGTGCAGGATCGATTCCCATATTTCTGATTCTACCCATACATTTGATGTGATGTTGGTTTTGGGAAAGAGTATATTATAGAAATTACTGTTGAATTTCTCGAGAAGGTCTATTGTCTCAGCACTTGGGAGCGCAAACTTTTCGGGGACTGAGTCAGTGATTTTTTCCCATTCCGTTCCAGATACAAAGAGATTCTTTGATGAGATGTCTCGAAGAAACAGTGAATTATATTCATCAGATTGAACAAGAAACACCTTGGGAATCGCTTCAGGGAAAGGGGATGAACCGATCGTTTTCGGGACTCGTAACCAATGCGTTTTGACGAATGTCGAAATTTTCCGCAACCAAACCTTGCAAATGATTAAGAGTGCAAGAAAATATTGATTAATTGCCTTCATCAGGAGTTGTAGCATCATTCTCGCCCTTCCCGCGTTCCGAAATTGCCTGCTGATAGAGCTCAACTAACTGTTTCACACCTCTGTCAATAGACCAATGTGTCATGCCCCATTTCTTTGCGTTTGCACCAAGTTTTTTAAGAAGAGC
Source organism: Caryophanales bacterium (assembly GCA_031554275.1). Taxonomy (GTDB): domain Bacteria; phylum Bacillota; class Bacilli; order JARBTR01; family JARBTR01; genus JAVBKB01. The sequence continues at coordinate 11,810 of JAVBKB010000040.1, forward strand.
CTCATCTGTGAGTAATAAATTTAGGCTTTTTGCGAGCGCATTTGGATCTCCAGTAGGTGAGATGATTCCAGTCACGCCGTCTTCGACCATTTCGGGCAATCCGCCTGTGTCACTGACAATGACTGCCTTCCCAGCAATTTGCGCTTCGATAACTGCTAGAGGTTGATTCTCTAGAAGACTCGGTAGAACAATGATGTCAGCAATGGAAATGATGGCAGGGATGTCATCTCTTTTCCCGAAGAAAAAGACATCATCATCTAATCCCAGCTTACTACTTTGCGCCTTTAATGTCGGTTGGTAATCGCCACTGCCAACGATCCAACAAACCCAGTCACTTCGCTTCCTCTTTAATTCACCCAAAGCTGTGATTAAATGGTGAACACCCTTTAGATCGACAAGTCTCCCTGCATAAAGGATTACTTTCTTGTCCTTAGGGTGGATAATATTTGTTTTCTGTTTGGATTTCTTGATAAATTTTTCAGTATCGAAACCATAATGAAGGATTTCAATTCGGTCTGCTGGAACCTGAAATTCGGTCGTCAGAATGTTTTTCAACCAATGATTGGGAACAATTGTTACTTCACCAGATGTTGCACCAATACGTTCGAGCTCATCGTAGTAGATCTTTGCCATAAAAGCAGTATCTGATTTGTGAATTGTTGTTAATTGATGCCTGATGGAGTGAGCAACAGAGCCATGGAGTGTTGCTACCAACGGAACATTACTGGGTCTGACACGATCGATCGCTGCTGCCGAAAGGACATCCTGCGTGTGAATCACATCATATTTATCTAAACCTAGATAAGCAACACTTAACTCATAGATATAGCGTTGGAATTCTGTATACTTAACCAAACGATTAGCATAGATCGCTGGATAGGTTTGTTGATTGAGCTTTGCCTCCAACAATGGGAGCAGCTTCGCTCTTTCGATTTTGCGGTTTTCATTGACAATGTAAACGGATTTGTTATCCTCATCGTAGCCAAGCATGTCAACATTATGTCCCATTGACTCGAGCTTTTCCCTTAATTGAACCATGTAATTCCACACACCTCCTAAATGCGGAATTGCCCAATACGTAGCAAGCAATATTCTCATTTACTTCGCTCCTTTATTTCTTTGCTAATCGAAATCCATTCCTGATTTGGTAAAAATAGAAAATAATTTCTCTGATATACTTTGTGAAAAAATGCTCAGTACTGAGTCGAAATAATTTTATGCTATCTGGAATTTCTCAATTCAGCCTCAACATTTGCAATATGATAGGTACATCTTTCGTAGGGATGTCATCAGTAAGAAATTCGATACTTCCTTCGAAGACACGATAGCTTGTTTTGGGTTGCAGAACTCCATTAATAAAGAGGTTCGTGAATGATACACTTTGCGGGTTCAAAATCTTCTGTTGGCCATAGTCCAGTAACGCATCCTTATCTGTGTAAACCCTTTTAAACCCATCAGATAGGGTGTAAAACTCAAAAGCTTCAACCTGTTTTGGGCAAATATAAAGATCCTGTCTATCAATATCAGGCACTTTGCGAAATGGAGGTGGATAACGCGAAGTGTTCTTTCGACTTTTCAAGCGCTTTCTCTCCTCATCATCAGAAATGCTTTAATTTAAAGTATTGAATAGTCCATAGTATTTTTTCTTCAAAGAAAAGTGAGGAAATTGGGTATTTGCACTAATTTTGCAGAATAATCCTGTCCATCAATGCCTCCTTTAAATGATTTCACATATCCTGTTATGAAAATAATGAGGAGGACAAAAGATGGGCTTGAGAATTATCAAACTTGCAGTGACTTCAGATACCAAAATCGCAACATCACCTACAGTTTCGCGCTTTTTCTATGAAACGACGGAAACAATTTCACAGATTGATAACCTGAAAATTGATGCATCAAATTTTCAGGATGACACTGGTCGAAATGTTGATTCACTTCCATCATTGAATCTGAATAATAGTTACTTCAATGTCTATATCAATGGTGTGTTACAAATGGACGACAATTTCGCTTATACTGCGGGTGAAGAGGGAGTCGGAAACCTTTTCATTTCCATTCCAGAGGGATCAGAGATTGCTATTGGAACACCAATTATCTTGGAAATAGTGAACTTTAGTCCTACGCTCAAAACGACTTTAGGAACATAATTTGACCTTTCGATGACGTATTCATTAGAAGTAAGACACAAACTCAGTCAATAAAGAACTACCAGAGAAACTTTTCGATTCTGGTAGTTTCTTTATGTACAAAATAGATTATAAAAATATTTAAATATTAGTAAGTTGTTCCATAACTAAATATTCCCTTAACATTGAGTTCAGATGCTGTTACAATTAAAATGGTCCGTAAACTGGGTGATTACACAACAGTTTCGATGACTAATACCCTATTCGATTGACTACATGGGTTTTGAGTGCTTAGAGAATTTTTTTAGCTTTCAAAATACCATAACAGAAGCTGCTTAGATGGGTATGAAATTTGATTTAAAAAAATCTATTAATGTCAAAACCTTCGATTTATTTTGTAAACCTTCAAAAAAAAAGCCCCATAGAATGTCGTAAAGACTTGGCCAATCAAAAAACCCTTTTAAAAAAAACGGCAGATATTGTCGAATAGTCTCGTCTTTTTTAGTATACGGCGAAATCTGTCCTTTTCTAATGTTAGACCTAAAGAAATATGTAAGATTCCAAAGAAAGAAAGAGGCAGGACTATAATGAAATTTTCAGAAATTGCCCCCCTCATTGAAAGAATGAAAGGCGGTGACCAAAAAGCTTTTGATGAGCTTCACACCAAAATTTGGGATAGTGTTTATTATATTGCTTTACGTCAAACAAACAATCATAACGATGCATTGGATGTTACGCAAGATGTTCTGATTACTGTTAACAAAGAGATTTATAAATTGAGCAATCTCTATGCTTTCAGTTCGTGGTTACATCGAATCACTTATAACAAATGTATCGACTATGCTAGGAAAAGAGATAAGTTTGAAACTGTTTTTCTTGGAGATGTCGAAGATCTATTGATAGAAAGCCGGACGGAATTTCTACCAGCTGATGTTCTGACGGACAAAGAAACAAAAGAACAAATAATGGGAATCATTGATGATCTTTCTGTTGAGCAAAAGGAAGTATTGCTACTTTACTACTTTGAACAAATGCCAACAGAAGAGATTGCGGCAACACTGGGTGTTTCTCAAAATGCTGTATATCATAAGCTTTCTAGAGCAAGAGCAAGGATAAAGAAAAAAGTTGAACAAATGAACAAGACAGGCTTCACCGTAAACAGTGTAGTTCCAACAGTCCCCGTCCTAACGCAAATTCTTTTGGAGAATAGTACAAGTGTTTGTACAAATGAAATTCAAAGCATGATTACCAAAAGTGTAGTGAAGTTATCAGCTCCAGTTGCAAAATCAGTTTTGACATCAATGGTTACTAAGATATTTGCAGGTGTCGTTTCTATGGCGGTAATCGTTGGAGTTGCAATTATAGCAACACAAACGGATCACCCATTGAAACAGGAGCAAGAATTACAAAATACGAATCTTGTAGTAACTGAAACTGAGCAGAAAGCTCAGACTTTAGAAGATTTTGTTGGCACAGAGGGGGCTGCTCTCATCTTGTTTGGGAAACAGATACAAACAGGTGCGTATCATGAACAGCTTAAGCAGCTTGTGAAAACACACAGCATTGTTCGAAACGATCTCTATTTTGATAGGGAAGATTTAGACCGCAATGATTTAGATCACAGTAGCTATATAGTTTATTATCTCGACAAGCAAGACAAAAGATTACTTCTTGTTGAGCGGTATGATGCTGTGGGTGATATTTGGCAGATTGCTTATCAAATCACAGATAAGCTAGATATTCTGCCAAACAAAGCAGAATCAATTCAACTGTTTCAAGAATATTTCAAGCAGTGATTTGAGTTGTTACATGAATAACGTAACTAACTTCTAAACCAATAATTAATGAATTTTTAATCTAAAAGATTTTAATATTCACAAATTGATAATCTTTGGAAATAACAGAAGTGTTCTAATTCTATCGGGAAATTTCAGATTATTAGGATGACGACATGTGCACTGAAAGACAAGTATCAATTGGTTGAATTAAAAACAAGTGATGAGCTTTTGAGCGAAGAGTTTCAGATTTGTTCGACTCAATTGCAAAGGAGAAAAATATGAAGATAGCAAAAAAAGCAATATTAGTTTTGATGTCTGTTCTTTTGGTTTTGTCAGGCAGTCAATTCACAGG
>JAVBKB010000164.1:0-3696 GCA_031554275.1 Caryophanales bacterium
GACAATTAAAGATTTAACTTGAGAAAACAATTTTATTTTGTATAATCAATGTTAAAATAAGTTAAACATAAAATTTGGAGGAGATTCTGAATGTATTTATCACAATTAGTAATCAAGAACTTTCGATGTTTTGATGGATGTGGTCATACAGTAAATTTTCATAAAGGATTAAATATAATTGTTGGTGAAAATGATTCAGGAAAAACTGCCATCATTGATGCGATAAGATACGTTTTAGGGACCACTGATCAGAAGTGGCAGCGATTTGAGTTGACTGATTTTTACAATGAAGATAAGAAAAATGAGATTTTAATAACTTGTAGGTTCACAGATTTGTCAATTGATGAAAGAGGTGCCTTTTTAGAATGTCTTACCTATAATTCGGGGGTTCCTGAATTATTTATTAATTGGACAGCAAAATTTATGACCTCAATAAAACCTAGCAGGGTTATTACAAATTTTTCATGTGGAAAAAATGGTGACTCTGCTCCACCAGCTTCCGAGGCGCGCGAGTTGATACGGGCAACATATTTACGTGCTTTACGAGATTCTTATAGCGAAATGCAGTCTGGGAAGAACTCTAGACTTTCTCAGATTGTCGACAATGTTGTTGACGTTCACGAAGGCATTCATGAATACAGAGTAGGAGACGTTTTAGAGGAATTGTCTTTGGCGGGAATAGTCGATTTATCAAATCAACTTTTGGGGAAACATCCTAAACTAAAAAGCACAAATAAAAAGATTTTAAGCATTCTTGAAAATGGAATATTATTGAAAAACGAGAATGTGAAAACAAGACTAACAGTAACCGGCTCAGATGCATCTAATGAAAAAAGAGCATTGACCCTCTTAGAAAAGTTAGATTTGTCTGTAGATCAGGGTAACGGGAAACTTGGTTTGGGAACTAGCAACATTCTTAGCATGGCATGTGAGTTATTACTTAATCAAGCAAACGACCGTAGCTCTTTCCTTCTTATCGAAGAACCTGAGGCACACATACATGCACAAAGGCAAGTGAAGTTACTACAGTCTTTACAAAATCAAGTAAGTGATAGTAATCAACAAACATTTATTACCACACATTCGCCATTACTAACCTCAGTATCAACACTGGAAAATATAATTCTAGTCAAGAATTCGAAAACATACCCAATGGCATCAGAGTACACAATGTTAGATCAAAGTGATTACAAGTTTTTGGAACGTTACCTAGATGCAACAAAGGCAAATCTATTCTTTGCAAAAAGTGTGTTAATTGTAGAAGGACCTGGAGAAGAACTTTTACTTCCAACTATTGCAAGTCTTTTGGGGAGAGGTTTTACTGACTATGGAGTATCTTTGGTAAATGTAATGAGCACTGGTTTAAGAAGATATTCTCGCATTTTTCAGCGTAGTAATGAAACTGATTTACTTGATATTAAAGTTGCTTGTGTGACAGATAGGGATGTTCTACCTGATTGCGCTCCAAAAATTTGCCTAGATGAGAAATATGAGAATAAAGATAATTGGCCTAAGAAGAATCGAAGATGGAAGACTGAATCTGAGATTCCAAACAAAGAAGAATACATGCAAAGTATCAAAGATAAGGCAAACGGACAGCATGTTAAGACATTTGTTGCTACATATTGGACTCTAGAATATGATCTTGCGCTATCGGGATTTCATGAAGAAATAATTGAAGCATTAGCGAATTTAATTGTAATTAATTCTACTCAATCTAAGAAAGAAAAAGAATTTGAGGGAGTTAAATCCGAAATAATTAGTGACTTAAATTTATACAATGCCCCTGAAGAAAGGGCTTCATTTATTTATTCATTTTTTTCAAATAAAATAGTGTCTAAGGCAGAGTTTGCGCAGCAATTTGCTGAGGTGCTGAATAACAGATTTTCAAAAAATAAAACCGAGCTGCGAAAAAAAATTCCACAGTACCTAATTGACGCCATCGAATATGTTACGGAGGTGCTTCCAAGTGAACAATTTAATGAGTATTGATATCTCTGAAGAAGATATCGAATGGGTAGAAACGGTCTTGACAGGAATAAAATTTGATCAGGACAGAAGGAATGTAATAAAAAATCTTGATTCAATAGATGTGCAGGCATGCCCTGGAAGTGGAAAGACTACTGTACTTGTTGCTAAACTAGCAATTTTAGCGAAGAAATGGAATCTTCCCAACCAAGGTATTTGTGTTCTATCACATACCAATGTAGCAAGAGAAGAAATTCAAGAGAGACTGGGGAAAACGGATATAGGAAAGGTGCTATTGTCATACCCACATTTTATTGGTACGTTTCAATCATTTTTTGATACATATATTAGTGTACCTTGGATCAAATCTTATGGAATAAAAGCTAATGTTATTGATAGAGAGTATGTTATAAGGAAAAGATGGAATGCTCTTTCTTGGGGGACTAAGGACTATTTAGGCAAAAAAAAAAGAGATAACTCTGTTTGTGAAGCTAGAAAAATTCCTGTTGAAATTGATGTAGGATGTGGACCAACCACTAATACATATAACGCTGTTTTGAAAGTTGTTAAAGATTCATTAAAAAGGGGTGAATTTACTTATGGTGAGATGATGTTAATTGCAGAAAATGCAATATCAGAGATTAGCGGACTTTCAGAATCAATTAGTAAGAGGTTTCCTATTTTGTTTGTTGATGAAGCGCAAGATACAAGTTTGAAACAGTGGGATTTGCTGTTAGGATTATTCGAAAATGAGAAAATGCAGTCTGTGATACAGGGATACGGTGATTCGAATCAATCAATATATAATTCGTACGAATCAAAAGAAAAAGAATCAAAAATTTTTCCGAAGGAAAATTGCCTAACTATTTCTAACAGCAAACGATTTGGGAACTGTATTGCACAATTAGCAAATACTTTGGCAATTAATCATGTGAAAATGACTGGGGAACTTAAGGAGTTTACTCACACCGAAGGTAGCAATACGATTTTTTTGTTTGAAAAGGAAAATATTCATTTAGTCATAGAAAGCTATGCCAATCATTTGCTGGAACGATTTACAGATGAAGAAATTTTGCTTAACGAGAAATATGGCTGTCATATAGTAGGCATGGTCCATAAAGTGAGGGATTTCGAAAATGAGGGATTTGCTGAAAGAGTGGGGGACTATTGGAAACCATACAATCCTACCATTACTAAGTCGAAACCATCATTATTAATAGATTACTTTTATATCGGTAATCTCAAGTTTAACGAAAGTAAAGAGTTTTTTTATAAAACAGAATGGATTTGCAAGGGATTACTACGCTCTTTGTTTCTAGTAAATGTGATTGATTCTCCAAACGCAAATAATCCTTTAAGGGTCTTGTTGAAAATATTTCCTGAGAATAAAGAAAATGAAGTTAGGATAAAACTTTTTGAACTTTTCAATGATAGGTTTGAAGACGAAAGCTCTTGGAGAAGTGTTTGCACAAAAATTGAAACGATTTTTCAAGCATATTTAGGTGTAACTATCTGTGATGAAAATTTTGTTCTGTGGAGAAACAATTTATTCAACAATTCCCCAGAAAACGAAACTATTTGTGAACCAAATTTATTGATTTATAAAGATCCTGTTTCTAACAGGGAGTTGAAAATTAGTTTAGGTAGTATTCATTCGATAAAAGGAAGGACGCATTTGGCTACTTTGATTTTGGAAACAAAATGGTATGACAATAATATTAAGTCAAT
>JAVBKB010000141.1:0-7091 GCA_031554275.1 Caryophanales bacterium
AATATAACAAAGTAATCGATGAAGTGGGCATTTGTCCACTTTTTTTGTCTTGAATTAATGATATTAAAATGATATCATTATGATAACAAATAAAAATTATGGAGTTGAATCTTATGAGAGAACAAAATGTATTGAAGGCAAACGGTTTTTTGGCAGCAATTGTATTTTTAGCGGCTACAGGGTTTGCAGTTTATAATTTTTATACGAATGTTTTTGATAAACTACCTGAAGTGGACGTCGGAAAAACAGCTATTTCAGTGGGCATACTATTTATTGTGTTTGTTCTGAGCACTGGATTTACTGTTGTTCAGCCAAATCAAGCATATGTCTATACTTTGTTTGGGAAGTATATTGGTGTGATCAAGCAGTCTGGTTTTTGGCTAACAGTACCATTTACAGTAAGACGTCACGTCTCTTTACGCGTACTGAATTTCAACAGTGACAAATTGAAAGTAAATGATCTCGAAGGAAATCCAATTGAGATTGCTGCTGTAGTGGTGTATAAAGTAGTAAACTCTGCGAAAGCAGTATTTGATGTAGAGGATTACAAGCAATTTGTGCATATTCAAAGTGAGACAGGAATTCGACATGTTGCTAGCCAGTACCCCTATGACAATTTCAACGATGCAGATGAAATATCACTAAGACAGCATTCAGATGAGGTTTGTGAGGAGTTGAAACAGGATTTGCAAAAACGATTTGAATTAGCTGGGGTTGAGATACTCGATGCCCGGATTATGCATTTAGCGTACTCAAATGAAATTGCTTCGGCAATGTTACAACGACAACAGGCAAAAGCAGTGCTAGCAGCACGCCAAACAATTGTGTTAGGTGCTGTTTCTATGGTTAAAGATGCAATTCAACAACTAAGTGAGCAGAAAGTGGTCGAACTAGACGAAGAGAAGAAGGCACAAATGGTGAATAATTTATTGGTAGCAATTGTATCTGAAAAGGGTACGCAACCCGTAATGAATAATGGTACAATATACTAATGGCTGAAAAGAAAAAATTTCTTCTGCGTTTAGATCCACTCACTTATGATTCGTTAGAAAAATGGGCTTCAGATGAACTCCGTAGTATAAATGCCCAAATAGAAATAGTTTTGAAAAAAGCGTTGAAGGACGCAGGCAGAGAAACAAAGAAATGATTGCTTAATAGTCGAGACCTATTAGTGAATTGTGAAGGAATGAGAAAATGAAGAACAAAAACGGACAGTACATTCTTGCGATTGTTGCTTTGATTGCCTTGGCTGTTATGATGTTTCTGGGATTTCAAAGGTATGGTCAGGCAATTGAGAATAGAGGTAAGAAGGATCAAGTTGAAGCCGTTTCGAAATCTGGTGATAAACAGAAAGAGAAAACAGACAAGAATAATCAAGACAACGGTGGAGAAACATCTTCAATTGATTGGCCATTATACAAAGTGACTAAAGGCGACAGTACTGTTTATGTATTGGGAACAATTCATGCTGGGAATAAAGAGATGTATCCATTTCCAGACAAAATACAAGATGCTATCTCCTCGTCGAAATATCTAGTCACTGAAGTGGATTTGGAATCTATCAAGGATAGTGAAACAGCACATCTGATGATTGATGCAGCTACATTAGAAGGTGGTAAAACAATTAATGATTATTTAAGTGATGAAAGTGAACAATATCTAGAGAAATTGTCGGAACAATACGACACACCAGTCGAGATGATTCAAAAGTTCCAACCTTGGTTTATTATTTCTTACTTTCAAATACTGGATCTAGACGAATCGGGTCTGGCATCTGAATATGCTGTTGATGACAATGTCTATGAATATGCAAAGAAAGAAAAGCTGAAATTCAAGCATCTTGAAGAGGCTGCTGATCAAATCAATGCTTTTGTAGAAACGTTTCCACTTGAAAGTGCTGATGAAATTATTCAAGCGATTCCTGAAATGGAGGAAGCTAGAAAAGCAACTGAAGAATTATATGATATATATGTATCGGGTTCAATTGACAAGCTGGTGGAAGAAGAAATTCCTGATGCCATGTTGAAGGATAGAAATCTTAAATGGGTTCCGCAAATTGAGGAATATTTCGAGAGCGGAGATACACATTTTATCGCAGTAGGTGCTGCTCATTTAGTTGGCGAAAATGGGATTCTAACGATTCTACAAGATAAAGGCTATTCAGTAGAGAAGCAGTAATATTCCTTTCGCCCACTTAGAAATTTCTCGTGCTACTTTATGTTTTTTATGGAAACAGGATAAAAGCCGTAAATCAAGTAAGCATTCCATCATGTTAGATTGTTCTAGCATCATGTTAGCTTTCAGATTTGCGGCTTTTCAAATAATGAAATAGAACCACCTATCAGGTTGCGGTTCAATACTATTTCGCAGGGTTTCCTAAAAAACTGAGAATAATATGTGATGAATTCTTCGCTCACTATTTGCTGTGTAAGATAAAAAAATTACGAGCAAATTATTCTCAAATTATACGGGCAATCAAGAAAATCAACTACATAGTTGCGAAACAGTTTAAATCCAGGTTACTTTTGGTTCTGTCTTTTCTCGAATCCGAATTATATTAGTTCTGTGTCTTATTAGAATGAATACTGATAACACTGCCAAAAGCGCTAGTAGTTGCCAACCACCAGAGAACCAAATGAATGAGACAAGCGAGTAGAGAAATCCTGAGACGGCTGCAGCCATCGAGGATAATGATACATATTTTGTTAGCTTGAGGCAAAGCACGAAAACCACAATTATAAGCAAAAATAGGTAGGGGTTATATGCTAGAATAACACCACAAGAGGTTGCAACTGCTTTGCCACCTCGGAAACCTGCAAATATTGGGAAAACATGTCCGATTACCGCAAGAATACCTAGATATATAGGATCGATTACATCCGTGCCAAGGAAAACTGGCAAGAGGACTGCAATTGCCCCCTTGGCAATATCCAATATGGTCACAGCGATACCAGCTTTTTTTCCGAGCACACGAAAAGAATTCGTTGCACCAAGGTTTCCGCTGCCGAAATTACGAATATCTTTATTGAAAAAAACTTTTCCTATTAGGAGACCTGAAGGAATGGAGCCTAATAAATAGGCTGAGATTAGTAGAACAAAGATCATCATAAATAATTCCTATCTAGAGTAATTTTATTTTATTTTACCATGATCTTGTGTATTGAAACAATGGTAAGTTTGTAACTAGGTACTAATTGTTAGTCACAAAATCCAAATATTTTATTCCGCCATGATTGAAAAAAAGGTTTTATTAGTGGTAAAGTAATGAAGGATTATTTATCAAGAGGGTTTGAATTTGAAATATTTATTGGGGTTGGGAGATTAGAAATGGTAAGAGCTAAGGATGTATCAAGCTATAATGAGGACGCCATTCAGATTCTTGAAGGTTTAGAGGCTGTCCGTAAAAGACCAGGTATGTACATTGGTAGCACAGATACTAGAGGGTTACATCATCTTGTATATGAAATTGTTGATAACTCAGTTGATGAGGCATTAGCTGGTTTTGGTGATGAAATCGTGATCCGAATCCATGATGATAATAGTATCAGCGTATCAGATAAGGGGCGTGGTATGCCAACTGGTATGCATAAATCGGGAAGACCTACACCTGAGGTCATTCTCACAGTGCTTCATGCAGGGGGGAAGTTTGGTCAAGGTGGCTACACTACTTCTGGGGGTTTGCACGGAGTAGGCGCTTCTGTTGTGAATGCACTTTCTGAATGGCTTGTCGTCACGATCCATCGAGATGGGGAAATTTATGAGCAACGGTTTGAGAATGGTGGCACACCTGTTACGACATTGAAAAAAATAGGCAAAACCAATCAAACAGGTACGACTATCCATTTCAAACCTGATCCAACGATTTTTTCGACAATAGTTTATAATTACGACACATTGTCTGAGCGCCTACGTGAGTCCGCATTTTTATTAAAAGATTTAAAAATAGAGTTAAATGATGATCGTAATGATGTCAAAGAGATTTTTCATTATGAAAATGGTATTGAGGCATTTGTGCTTTACATCAATGAGGAGAAGGATACCCTTCATAAAGTTGTCAGTTTCGGAGGGAAAAATGCCGAAATGGGTATTGAATTCTCATTTCAATACAATGATGGTTATTCTGAAAATATTTTGTCTTTTGTTAATAATGTGCGTACGAAGGACGGCGGTACACATGAGGTTGGTGCAAAGACCGCTATCACAAGAGCTTTCAATGATTATGCACGAAAACAAAATTTGTTGAAAGAAAAGGATAAGAATCTGGAAGGCGCTGATATTCGCGAGGGAATTACTGCGATTATTTCTGTGCGGATTCCAGAGCATCTCCTGCAATTTGAGGGACAAACAAAAAGCAAATTAGGAACCAGTGAAGCGCGTTCAGCAGTTGATAACCTTGTATATGAGCATATTGGCTATTATCTGAATGAGAATCTAGATGTTGCAACGATGCTTGTGCGAAAAGCCGTCAAGGCCTCACAAGCGCGTGAAGCAGCTCGTAAAGCGCGTGAAGAGGCGCGTAGTGACAAAAAGAAAAAGAAAAATGATGGGTTATTAGTAGGTAAGCTGACACCTGCTCAATCGCGTAACCCAAAAAGAAATGAGTTATTTCTCGTTGAAGGTGACTCGGCGGGTGGTTCTGCAAAACAAGGACGTGACCGCAAGTTTCAAGCGATCTTACCACTTCGTGGAAAGGTTTTGAACACAGAGAAAGCAAAGCTAGAGGATATCTATAAGAATGAAGAAATCAAAATGATTATCCATGCAATTGGTGGTGGTGTTGGCAGTGATTTCGATATCAATGATATTAATTATGAAAAGATAATTATCATGACTGATGCTGATACGGATGGTGCACATATTCAGGTGTTGCTGCTTACATTCTTTTTCCGCTACATGAAACCGTTGATTGAGCATGGAAAAATATTTATTGCTTTGCCTCCACTTTTTAAAGTGAGTAAGGGTGCAGGGAAGAACGAAGTGATTGAGTATTCATGGAGCGAAGTAGAGCTTAACGACGCCATCAAAAAGGTCGGTAAGGGTTACATGTTGCAACGATATAAAGGGTTAGGTGAGATGAATGCTGACCAGCTATGGGAAACAACAATGGATCCAACCTTACGTACTTTGATTCGAGTATCCATTGATGATTTAGCGTTAGCAGAAAGACGTGTCTCAACTCTTATGGGTGACAAACCAGAACCGAGAAGAAGATGGATTGAGTCAAATGTAGATTTCGGCTTAGAAGATGATTCGAAATTCATAGAGGCAGGTGATCAGGCGTGAGTGAAACAAATCAAGAGGACTATATGGAATTGCTCTTAGAAGATGTTGTTGGTGATCGATTTGGTCGTTATAGCAAATATATTATCCAAGATCGTGCATTGCCTGATGCTCGAGATGGCTTAAAACCAGTTCACCGTCGAATTCTTTTTGCCATGCATACTGAAGGCAACACATTTGAGAAAGCATTCCGTAAATCAGCCAAAACTGTTGGGAATGTTATTGGTAATTATCATCCACATGGAGACTCCTCAGTTTATGATGCAATGGTTCGTATGAGTCAATACTGGAAGCTACGCAATGAACTCGTTCAAATGCACGGAAACAATGGTAGTTTAGATGGTGATCCACCTGCAGCAATGCGATATACAGAAGCAAGGTTATCTGCAATTTCTAGTGAATTGTTGCGAGATATTGAAAAGAGAACAGTTGAGTTTGTACCGAATTTTGATGATACAACAAAGGAACCGACAGTACTCCCTGCAAGTTATCCAAATCTATTGGTCAATGGTTCAACAGGAATCTCTGCTGGTTATGCCACTGAGATTCCGCCACATAATCTTTCCGAAGTAATAGATGCTGCAATCATGCGTATCAACAAACCAACTGCAAGTATTGATGAACTCATGACCGTGCTCCATGGCCCTGATTTTCCTACAGGTGGGATTATACAAGGGATAGATGGTATTAGAAAAGCCTACGAAACGGGTAAAGGAAAAATTATCATTCGGGCAAAGGTAGAGATTGAGGACCAAAAAGGTGGAAAGCAGCAAATCGTCATTACTGAAATTCCTTTTGAGATAAATAAGGCGAATTTGGTGAAAAAAATTGATGATGTTCGAGTTGATCGCAAATTAGAGGGAATATCTGAAGTTCGTGATGAAACAGATCGAACTGGACTTCGGATCGTTATCGATTTAAAAAAAGAAGCAGATACGACGTTAATTCTAAATTATTTATATAAAAACACTGATTTACAAGTTCCTTATAATTTCAACATGGTTGCAATCAATAATCGTCGACCTGAGCAAATGTCACTTCTAGGGTTGCTAGATGCTTATATTGGTCATCGAAAGGATGTTGTTCTTAAACGTTCTAAATATGATCTCGACAAGGCAAAGGAACGAGCACATATTGTTGAGGGGCTTATTAAGGCACTTTCCATTCTCGATGAAGTAATCGCTACCATTCGTGCATCACGGGATAAAAAAGATGCTAGGGAAAACCTGATGAAAGCATTTGGGTTTACTGAAATACAAGCTGAAGCGATTGTGACATTACAATTATATCGTCTAACCAATACGGATATTACTGCTTTGCAGAAAGAGTCTCTAGAATTGAAAGCGAAGATAACGGAGCTAATCTCTATTTTGATGAATGAAAAAAAACTAATAGATGTCATTGTGAAAGAGCTTCAGGAAGTAAAAAAACAGTTTGCATCACCAAGACGCTCTCTGATTGAGGAAGAGATTGAGGAAATCAAAATCAATCAAGAACAACTCATTGTGAGTGAGGAAGTGATTGTAACGATCACGAAGGAAGGGTTTATCAAGCGAACAAGCTTGCGGTCATTTACAGCATCAAATGGTGTAGAATTAGCCGTAAAGGATGGAGATCGGTTACTGGCATCGCTTGAAATGAATACAGTTAATACTTTACTCTTGTTCACGAACAAAGGGAATTATCTCTATTGCCCAGTTTATCAGTTGCCAGAAATCCGGTGGAAAGATCCGGGTCAGCATATCAACAATATTGTCCCAATTGATAAGGATGAGCAAATTGTTGCTGCTGTTCCTGTCATCGATTTCGAG
>JAVBKB010000116.1:0-20406 GCA_031554275.1 Caryophanales bacterium
AGTTGGCGGAATAGGCGAAGCGATTAGAGGAACAATCGACGGGGGAATAGGCGGAACAATTGGCAAAATAGTCGGATCAGGCACTGTCGATGAACCTTCACAAGACCATTCAATTGCTGATATACAACGAAGACTAAATGATTTAGGTTATGTCGGGGCAAATGGCAAACCACTTGTCGAAGATGGAAAAACAGGTGCAAATACAATCTATGCTATAAAAGCATTTCAAAGTAATGCGGGGCTTGCAGTAGATGGCGTTGTTGGTCCGAAAACTATGGCTGCTTTATACAAGCTAAAGGCACCGAGTAATAATGTGGAGCCACCGAAAGCAGAGCCGAGTGTAGGTGAGAATAAAGCAGCCGGTGCTGGTGATGTAGGAAAAGCAGTTGGAAATGCTATGAAGGATGTAGCAAAAAAACTAAAAGAATTATCAGAAAAGTCATGTGAGGATGACATACCAAACCTGCCAGAACCGGGATATGATTTGGAACTACCTGTTTCAGACTATGACATCAACCAACATGTATCAAGAGGTGAAGTTGTTGCAATCCCTGGAATAGGGAAAATTGCTCAAATAGCTGTGGAAGTTGTGGGGATTGGTATAGCAATTGTCGTAGATGGTTTGATTTCAAATCCTACTTCTCCTGAACAAACGATCGAGGCTGAAAACCAAGCACTACGGGATCAAATTGCAAAACAACAGGCTGAAAACCTAGCGCTTGAACAACAGATCCTAGCCACAGTTGCCACAAATTTAGGGGCAATTGCAGGGAGTTATGGTTATGGGGAGTGTGAAGCTGCTGCGGAAGCAATGCTGGAGTATTTGAAAAGAAATAACAAAAAGGGGGAGCTTATTACTATTAAATTTTCGGGACACCCTGAATCAGGTTCAAATTTGGTAGGGAGTAATTCAAGACCAAATGTCGGTGTAAGTACCAATGGATTTCATGTAGGTGTTGTTTTCAATGGATCTGCATTTTGTAATAACCATCCAACAGGATTACCAGTAAAGAAATGGGTTAAGGACTTTATTGGATATGGAACAAGAACTGTAGTCCCTTTAAAATACGATTATAAGTAGGGGGAGTTTATGTGGATAAGAATGATATACTTTATAGAGTTAAGCAAAGACCCGGTTTTTTCCTAGGAAGCCCATCATTAAAACTTTTACAAGCTTTTATTAATGGATATTCATCTTGTGTAATTTATGAGAATATTAAAGCTCCTGTTAGTTGGACTTTGATATCCGGTTTTCAAAAATTTGTAGAGGATTATTTTGAGGTCGCTCCAGGACCTTTGGGCTATATCGACATTATTTTGCGACATTATAATGATGAGGAAGGATTTTATAAGTTTTTTGAATTGCTTGAATCCTACCATCAATTAAAGTCTTGAATAAATAGATTCAACAGACAAAAAACAAGGTATGAATACTGCTGACAAACCAAGGTCTGTTGATGAAAACAAGGATGCTTGAAGTTTAATTGAAAAGGTTGAAAATCTTGTAGAGTTATCCTTGCCAGATGTTGTTATAGGAGAAGATTAAGCAGAAGTCCGTTCTGGCAGAATAATCATGTCAGGGCGGGACACTTTTCTAAGCACTTGTCTTAGCGAGTGCACAATCAGGAAAATTCCTTGTTATACATTTCATGATGGTTTTGGCGCATACCAAAACTTACTGCATGGGGTTCTCCCCAATAAATTGAAAACCATGAATGCGGATTCAAGCGCGATCGCAAAGAGGTTTTTGCAAGCTACTTTGGGTTGGGTCCGCTACAAGCCGCTTTTGATTTATATCACAAATAGAGTAGGTTATGAAACGGAAATCCTCAAAATTAAAGAGAACTTAACAAAGGTGATTCCAAGCATTTGTAACTATTTCAGCAATGAAAAATTTAGAGATATATTACGGGAACTGGATTTTTTTGATGCACATGTTGAAGAGCATTACAAAGATTTTGAAAACACAAAGAGCGCTTGGATCAAAATAGTAAAGTTTCTGGAAGATAGAAAAATATAAAGGCTAGTGTCTAACAAATTCCGGGTTTCATCAAACAATTTAATTTGAAGTATGATCCGATCACAAGTGTAACTGGATCTGTCTTTGCTTTTGCCCCCGTTTTGTGCCCTCACAACGATATCCTTTCCACAAAATCAGTGACCTTACTCAAGTATGGCAGGTCTATTTCAAACCCCAATCCAAATTGATCAAAGGGAACATTTATCCAGCCATCCACCACTTCTACTGCCGGAATAATAATGTCACGGTGCCAATACCGTGAAGATGCTGAAATATCACCAGCAATTGTAAAGTTCGGCAAACTGGCTAATGCTATGTTTTGTGCGCGGGCAATTCCTGATTCTAGCATCCCACCACACCAAACCGGTACCTGCATCTTCTCACAATAGTCATGGATTTTGATTGCTTCAGTAATGCCACCAACCCGCGCTTGCTTGATATTCACAACTTGGCACGCACCTTGTGAGACAGCTTTTTTCGCATCAGCAAATGATTGAATCGATTCATCTAAACAAATAGGAATTGCGAGCTTTGACTGTAGTTGTGTATAATCATCTAAATTCGATGTTGCCAAGGGCTGTTCAATCATCAATAGTTGGAAGGGTTCCAGCTTTTGCAGTAAAGACAAATCGTCCAAGGTGAAGTCGCCATTCGCATCAATTGAAAGCGGTATATGAGGATGGCGATCACGAATCGTTTCAAATAGCTTGATGTCGAAACTCCTACTTATTTTCAATTTGATTTTCTGGTATCCTTGTTTTACTGCAAGATCAATTGTATTCAGCAATTCAGCATCATTTGAATGGAGTCCTAAGCTTATTCCAGCTGGAATTCGGAGCTGTTTCCCGCCAAAGACTTCAGCAAGTGAGCGCTGCTGCTTTTGTGCGTATACATCCCAAATCGCCGCTTCCAACCCGGCTTTTGCCATCTGATTGTTTTCAATAATTTGTAATGCGCTGGCAACATCATTTGGATGTTCGAAAGTGCGCCCAAGTATTTCTGGTATGAGCACATCCCTCATCGCCATAAGGCATGAAGCCTGTGTTTCAGCAGTATACCAAGGTGTATCAAAGGCAACACACTCACCCCAACCAGCAATCTGGCTTTGATCAATGGCTTGCACAATAATAAGATTGCGGATATGAATAGTCGCTTGACTTGTGACAAAAGAGGAGACGAGTGGCATTTTGATATGATGTAGCATAACTTGCTCAATTTGGATCGCTGTCAATGAACTCACCTCTAGTTTTTATACCTATTTTAAAATTAGCATAATATCCAGTTGTCGACAAGAATCCAAGTGATGTATGCTAGTAATTGAGTTCAGTAAAAGTGACAATAACATAATTGTTGCAGAACAGTTTAAAAAAATAGCATTAAAGGGGTTGTTGTGATGTTTAAGTGGAAACCAGAAGTGAAGCAGGAGCTCATTCATGAAATTCAAACATACTTTTCCAAGGAGCGTGATGAGGATATTGGTGTTATTGCTGCGGAATCAATGCTGACGTTTATCAATGAGAAGCTTGCACCATACTATTTTAATGCAGGTGTGGATCAAGCACTTCAATTATGTGGACAAGTCTCGGCGCGATTAGAGGAAGACTTGTTTTCACTGAAAAGACCAACTAAATAAATTTTACTACAGTGAGGTTTTGATATGCCAAAAGTTGTTGATTATGCGTGGCGGTTTGGAAAGCGAGTTGTCGATGATGATGTTTTGGGATTAGCAGCACAAATGGCTTATTATTTTCTATTCGCTATTTTTCCCGCAATGATGTTTATCGTAACGTTACTCCCATTATTGCCGATTACAGATACACAATTTATGTCGCTAATTGATCGTTTTGCGCCTGCAGAGGCAGAGAAGTTGCTGCAAAGCATCCTATTATCTCGACCAAATATTGGACTACTTTCAGCGGGGCTATTAGCCGCTTTATGGTCATCTTCAAGTGGAATTAACGCGATTGTCCGTTCACTCAATATTGCCTACCGAGTCAAAACAGGACGTTTCTTCATTGTTCAAAGGCTACAATCGATGGTGTTGACAATTGGAATGCTAATTGCGCTTTTTTCAACATTATTATTACCAGTGTTCGGCAAACAAATTGGCAATTGGATTTCCACAACTTTAGGTTATGAAGGTGGCATCCCTTGGATATGGAGCTTACTGCGATGGGTAATTTCGCTACTCGTACTGATTCTGGTATTCACAGTCTTATACTGGACAGGTCCTAATCTGAAAATCCAATGCCGTAAAGCATTGCCGGGTGCGATATTTGCTAGTGTCGGCTGGATTGTAAGCTCGCTTGCTTTTGCTTTCTATGTAGACAACTTTGGAACCTTTTCACGAGCTTATGGTAGCATCGGAGGTACGATTATTCTGATACTTTGGTTCTATATAACAGGAATTTTCATTATTCTCGGTGGAGAGCTTAATGCATTTCTTACCATTAAGAACGATGAATGCGGCTGACGTTATTGGACAATCTATAATTACCTTTAGGTAGGGCACCGCCTTACCGAGAAATGGAGGAAAAAAAGAATGCCCGATAAAAAGAAATCAAAAAAAGACGGATCGGCAACAAAGCAAAATAGTAAAGATACTTCCAGTAAGAAAACATCTAGCTCTGCTAATGGACAAAATGGCTATCACTAATACAAATATGACTTAGATCAAGCACAAAGCTCCAGTTTTGAACGTAATCCAAATCGTTAGCGTAACACCTAACGATTTGGTCGTTCAAACTAGGAGTTTTTCAATATGGCTAGAGGATTTTTTTCTGTAAGGGTTGATTTTATCAACATTATCCGTCATCATGAGAAGAAATGTGAACTTATCTTGATTCCTGATTAAAACATAGAAAAGTTTGTAGTAATTTTCCTGTCTCAGCAACAACCATTTGCTCATTTTTTTCCCGACACGGAAATTTCCGAACAAATCATTCTCTATTTTGATAAGGAATCCATATTAATGGTGGCGACAATGAGTCAGAAGGCAGTTGGCTATATAGAAGTACTTGTTGCAGCCCTGTTGTGGGGTCTTTCTGGAACGGCTGCGCAATATTGTTTTGAAACATTGCATATTGAGATGCCATGGTTGGTTTCAATACGGTTACTTTCCGCAGGAATTATCTTGCTCTTGTTGGCAAGAAAAACGTATGGCAAACGCATCTACAATGTGTGGAGCAGCAAATTCGGATCCAGTTCAATTGTTATTTTTGGTGTGATCGGCATGTTTGGTGTCCAAGCATCTTATTTTGCTGCAATCGAGGCGGGCAATGCAGCTGTTGCCACATTGATTCAGTACACAGCGCCTCTAATCATCATGTTATATTACGCAACAATCCGACGCAAGAAGCCAACTACTGTCGAAGCCATTGCTTGTGCACTAACTATTGTGGGCATGTTCTTGTTGATAACAAATGGCCGTTTTGACCAAGTTTCAGTCAGTGGTTATGCGATTTTCTTGAGTTTTCTTGCAGCGCTTGCCTTAGCATTCTATACTGTTTTCCCTGTCAAACTGTTGCAACAGTTTCCTTCCACTGTCGTTGTTGGGTGGGGCATGTTTCTTGGGAGCTTTGCCTCAATCTTGCTGTTGCGAGTCAATCTCTTGAATGGACCTGACTTTAGTATTAGAAACTGGGTTTTCATAACGTTGATTATTATCTTCGGAACAGTTGTCCCATTCTATCTGTTCATGGAAAGCCTACGCAAAATCTCACCACAAGAAGCTTCGTTAATCGCAACTACAGAACCGTTATTTGCGATTGTGGCAACAGTGTTGTTACTAAATTTGCAATTTCACTTCTGGCAGTATGTAGGGAGTATTTTCATTATTGTGATGGTTGTGTTGCTGTCGTTACCTCGGGGAAACAAACCAGCAAAACTTACTGAGAACGATACAAACAAAGATATAATTGGATGAATTGTTTTAAAAATCGCCACATTATAAAAGATCATCACCATGAACAAAATGTTATGATGAAAAACATGTGAAAAGGGATATAGACCCAAATTATTGATATAAAAGGAGTTAAAGAAAATGAATCGAATTTTTCTAATTATTTTGGCAGTAGGATTGCCGCTGTCCATTGCTGGATCATTGCTAAGTTGGCCAAGTGTTATGATGTTTGTGGTGTATTGTATCACCATTATCTCATTAGCTAGTTTCATGGGGAGAGCAACCGAGAGTCTTGCAATTGTTTCTGGTCCACGAATTGGGGGACTCCTGAACGCTACCTTTGGGAACGCAGTAGAGTTGATTATCTCGATATTCTCATTAAAAGCGGGTCTAGTGACTGTGGTACTAGCTTCATTAACAGGTTCTGTTCTTGGAAACCTCTTGCTTGTTGCAGGGTTATCATTCTTTCTTGGTGGACTAAAGCACAAAAGACAATCATTTAGTATTCACGATGCTCGTCACAATGCAGCATTACTAGTCTTTGCAGTTTTCATTGCTTTTGTAATTCCAGAAGTGTTCTCACAAACAATGGATGAAAGCACTTCAATGACTTTAAGTATAGGCGTTTCAATAGTATTAATTACCCTGTACATATTAGCGCTTTTCTTTAAATTAGTAACCCACCGAGGGGTATACCATGCAGAAGAGGGTGGAAATGGACATGGACATGGACATGAAACACCTGAGTGGAGTAAGAAGAATGCAATGATCGTACTAGCATTGGCAACCGTTGCGGTTGGTTATGTATCCGAAAATCTTGTCCATACATTCTCTGAGGTTGGAGAAACACTTGGCTGGTCTCAACTCTTTATTGGTGTTATTATTGTAGCCATTGTTGGTAACGCAGCAGAGCATGCTTCGGCAATTATTTTCGCACTCAAAAACCAAATGGATGTAGCTGTAGAGATTGCAATTGGATCAACTTTGCAAATCGCCATGTTTGTTGCACCAGTTCTGGTGATTGTGTCGTTGCTCTTTACACAACAAATGCCTTTAGTTTTCACATTACCTGAGCTTGTTGCGATGGCAGTCTCCGTATTGCTGACAATAGCAATCATTAATGATGGGGAGACAAATTGGTTTGAAGGGGTCTCGCTATTAGCAGCCTATATCATTGTCGGGATTGGTTTCTTCTTGTTGTAATGGATACTAAGCACTATATGAGATAGAGTGTTGTAATGAAACCCTGAGGCAATCCATTAAATGTAATTTTCGACCATGAGTGGAGTTGTCACAAATAAATTTCACGCTTACAATTCCAACTAGATTCAGTAGACATGAAAAGAATGAAGGAAAATAATTTGATAAACGATATCAGGGAAGCCAAAGGTAAACAAAACATTTGGCTGCGAATTGGCCTCTATGTGTTAGGCTGTTTGATCTTGGCATTTGGTGTTGCAATTACCTATAAATCAAAGGATTTGGGCGCAGGTCCAGTCGATGCATTGCATTACGGTTTATCACAGAAGATAGGACTGTCAATCGGCACATGTGTCATCATTGTCGGTAGCACGGTTGTGATGATAACCGCATTTATTCAAAGGGCATTTCCGAAACTTCAAGCGATTATCACGGTTTTGATTCTAGGTCAGTGTATTAACTTATGGATGTGGGTCATAGCCCCCTTTGAGGTCGAACAAACCTTTATCAAGGTAATTTGCTTACTTGTTGGAGTGATGATCATTGCCCTTGGAGCATCTATTTATTTAATCCCGAATGTTTCACCAACGCCACTTGATCTATTAACCCTGACACTCTGTCAGAAATTTAATAAATCCTTTCGCTTTATTAAAACAATTTTGGAAGGGATTCTACTAATTCTAGCATGGATAGCTGGCGGACCAGTTTGGTTTGGTACTTTGTTTATTGCAGGTACTGTCGGTTTCATTGTGCAATTCTTTATTAAAATATTTTTTCCAATCTACCACCAAGTAATGAGCAGGGATTAGTTCCTGCTCGTTTTAGTACAAATTATTTTGCATAAATAAAGGGAGGTAATTTTAATGAAAAAAGTGTTATTCGGAGCGGCGATCCTTGTCGTTGCCCTAGTGGGCGGGTTGTTTTTCCTATCTACGCCCAAGGCAGATATGCTCTACAATCCAAGTGAAAAAGCAACAATAACTGCAAGTACAACTGTGCCAACGAGCGCTTTAGGAAATGGTGTCAATGCGTTAGGTTACGATGTCCTGCTTCAATCTAATTTATCGAAAAATATTTGCATATCACCATTGTCCATTTCTTATGCAATGGGAATCGCAACAAATGGCGCCGCGGGTGAAACAAAGCAACAGATGGAGAAGACCCTGCATTTGGAGGGGGATTACAACAATCAAATTGCAGTACTGACACAACAATTGCAAAATAGCACTTCTAAAAATGTTAATCTTCATCTTGCGAACAGTATGTGGGTGCAACAGAATATGCAAGTGAAAGACACATTTATTGCTGCTAATAAGTTCTATCAAACAGGGCTCGGGAAAGTTGATTTTTCTAAATCTACAGATACGATAAAAACGATCAACAATTGGGTTTCCACAAAAACAAATGGCAAAATTGATGACATTATCAAAAAACTTAGTGCATCAACAAAAATGGTGATCGTAAATGCAATCTATTTTGATGGCAAATTCTCTGATAAATTTACAAGTTCATCTACAGAAAAATTCCATGGCACTAAAAAAGACACGGAAGTTGAGATGATGCACAAAACGGAACAGTTGAATTACTTTGAAAAAGACGGGATGCAGATTGTTGAAGTGCCTTTTGATAACGTTTTTACCTTAAACATTTACTTACCACAAGAAGGGGAAACAGTTTCAGCAGGTATTGAGAAAATTGCTAATTTGAAGGAGTTACCCTCAGAAATGAAGTCGAGCTCTGTTGCCTTATCACTTCCTGAATTCAAACTGGAGTATGTAGTAAATCTTGTAGAAACGATGCGGAATCTGGGGATGACAGATGCTTTTAATGAAAAAGCGGATTTCAGTGCAATCACTTCGGACGTTGACTTGTATATAGAGTCTGTCATACACAAAACCACTTTTGAAGTGAACAAAGATGGTGTGGAAGCAACGGCCGCCACTGCAGTGATCATGGGTGAAATGTCCGCACAAATCGAAGCGAGTAATCCGATCGAAATGAACTGCAATCGCCCGTTTGTCTACACAATTCATCATCAGCCAACAAACACGGATTTGTTTATTGGGGTTTTTGTGCAACCAGAATAAATCACAGGTTAATCAAGCACAAATTTTCTCTGGATTTTTACTAAATTCGCAGCGATTTTTAGTAGAGTTAATTCGTCACGGGATTTTTATCAAAGAAGTCATTTACATACTGAATAAATTCTTGTGCATGCTTTCTAAATGGAGCATGTTCGCCTTCTTCGATGATGTGAAACTCACTACCCACAAGTAATTTCGAATACTTTTCGCCTTCCTTCCAAGAAACACTGGTGTCGTTTCTACCCCAGATAATAAGTGTAGGTAACTTCAATTCATTATAATTAAGCTCGATTCTGCGAGATTTCACTAACATTAGCTTCTCGAGCTCTTCCTTGGAAGTTGTCTGATTTAAGACAGCTTCCTTTTCAAAGTCCATCGGCTCAGAGGTGTTGTCTAATGTATTATCAAGTGCGGGTTTTGGGATGTTTTTGTTCACTAAAGAACCAACACCGGTCGCATCAATCATCACAAGATTGGTAACATGATCTGGATAGAAGTAGGCCATATTCAGGCAGACTTCGCCCCCATAAGAGTGCCCCATGATTGAGAACTTGTCATAACCCAATCTTGTTAGGAGCTTATAGTATGCATTTGCATGATTGGGATAGGAATAACGAAAGTCAGTGGGTTTGGATGATCGCCCAAAGCCAATCATATCTACTGAAATTATTGTGAACCGCTTGGCAAGCTCTGGGTAAACTGCGCTAAACCCATCTGAGGACCCACCATATCCATGTACCATTAACAAAGCTGGCTTTTTCCCAGTTCCAATTTGTTTATAGTAAATCGTTTTCCCGTCAACATTCATCATTTTTTCCTGAATAGTCATATCGTCAATTCCTGGCTCAACATTGACGATGTTTTGAACTGTTGTTAATGGCTCCTGGTTATCAATTTGCTGGTTATCACAACCAGTGAAAACAAAGCTTGATATTAGGAACAAAAGGAATATTCTTTTCATAGCTACCTCGATCGTTTAAGTTTGTAAAATGCCTAGTTCTATTATGGAATAATTACAGGTGATTTTAAACTGTTTTTTGGAGGAATAGAAATCAGGCTAGAATCTAAACTTATCTTAAACCCTAATTGTCGTAAGAAATGCAACTTAAAACTTCTGACAAAGTATTTGGGAATCTTAGCAAGTTCTAAGTTGCATTTCTAATGATAATTAGGATCAGGTGCAATACTAGATAATTGTGAAGCAGTTCTGACAAAGCAGACACTGATTGACTTGAAGTTTTTCAAAGATAGCGTTCTTTGGTAAGATGATAGTCGTATAATTAATTGAATGGTTTAAAAGGAGATCAGATGATAGACGCAATTATACAAAGTTACGCAGATGTATTCACTTGGCATTCATTTAATGAGGCGGTTTTTAGTGAGGGAAGTTTTGCTGTCATTGGAACTCTCATTGTCCTCGAAGGCTTGTTATCCGCTGACAATGCGATCGTGTTGGCAGTTATGGTCAAACATTTGCCAATGAAGCAAAGGCGAAAGGCACTGATGTATGGGCTTGTGGGAGCCTACCTTTTTCGATTTATTGCCATCGGAATAGGTATTATTTTGATCAAGCAATGGTGGATTCAAGTACTTGGTGGTGGCTACCTAATTTATTTAGCTGTCTCCCATTTCTACAAAAAGTCGATGTCGGATGATGATAAGTCTGATAAACCACCAATGGGCTTCTGGAAAACAGTTATGGCATTACAACTGATGGATATAGCTTTCAGTGTAGATAGTATCATTGCTGCGTTTGGTGTTTCCAATAATATGTGGATTCTATTAATTGGCGGACTCATTGGTATCCTGATGATGCGGGGAGTTGCACAAATCTTCCTTGTGGTCATAGAGAAAATTCCGGAATTAGAGGCCGCCGCCTTCATTCTGATTTTCATTATTGGTGTCAAAATGGTTGGTGCGGCATTTGGACTTCATGTGCCACAGCTTTATTTCTTCAGTGTATTGGTGCTTGTTTTCATTGTTACTTTTATTGTTCACTTCTATAGAAAAAGGAAAAACACAAAAGTATAATGTTATTATGTAGGTGGCGGCAGTTTTTAAAGGCTAGCCTAGTGCATTGAATTACGAAAAATAATGACAAAAAATTTTACGAAGGTTTGTGAAGAAAATGTTTACAAGGAAAATCAGTATTCCTGCGCCATATGATTTTGATGCGGTGCTCGATCGTTTGCATATGGATCCATTAAACCATGTAGATTTGGCGAGCAGAAAAGTACAAGTTCCAATCTATGTGCAAGGCAAGCCGATTGTTTACACGATCGAGGCAACTGGTGATGTGAATACACCAGAAGTAATTGTCTCAGGTGCAGACTATGAAGACGAGGGGATTGCAAGATTGACGGAAATCTTTCAATGGGATGTATCACTATCAGACATTGATGCACACTTCGCAAAGACAGATCTGCATGGTGTTTTCGAGGTGCATAAGGGAACTCCCTTGATTCTGGATTTCAGCCTGTATGCCTGTTTAATGCGGTGCTTAATTCATCAGCAGTTGAATATGTCATTTGCGATGACGTTGACAAAGCGGTTTGCTGATCAGTATGGTGAACAGGTAGACGGTATCACATTCTTCCCTTTGCCAGAAAGTGTAGCGGAAATCGAAGTTTCAGATCTACGCGATCTGCAGTTTAGTACAAAAAAAGCAGAATATGTGATTGATATTTCTCGAAAAATTGCTACAAAAGAACTCGATTTGGCAACATTAGCGACTCTGTCTGATGAGGAAATTTCTTCAAAGCTGATTAAACTACGTGGTGTCGGAAATTGGACTGTTGGGTGCTTCTTATTATTTGGGCTAGGACGTCAGAACCTTTTCCCCCTAGCTGATATCGGTATTCAAAACGCATTGAAAGGCCTGTATGGATTAGAGGAGAAACCAACCTTCGCTCAAATGGAGGAATGGAATAAAGATTGGTCTCCATACATGAGTTATGCATCGCTATATTTGTGGAGAAGCATTGAGAAGAAAAAATAGCATGAAGCATAGCCTCCTTGACAATGAAGCAATGATTTTTGTCAGGGGGGATTTTCTTGATAATACTGGTAAAAGTTGACCATGATATCGAGGTTTCCCATCTCACTGAGTTTGCTGTGCGGAACTATTATTCGTTATTTTTATCGAGAAGAAGGAAATTACCCCAAATCAACAAAAGCCTCATTTATCCAATAATACCCTTTATTTATTGCGAAGTTGTGTCAAGATCGAAGGTTTTTCGGTAAAATCGGGATATACAGAACTTCAAAACTCGATTTTACGAAATTTTTAACAGGAAAAATGTTATAATGAATTGTTACAGGATTTAGATTGGAGCATTCTTAATGATAAATAATAAATTTTTAGAAGGTTTGAATAAGGAACAACAAGAAGCGGTACGAACAACAAACGGACCACTTTTAATAATGGCGGGTGCTGGTAGTGGGAAGACACGAGTGTTAACTCATCGAGTTGCATACTTAATGGATGAGAAAAGTGTGTCGCCATGGAATATTCTTGCGATAACCTTTACCAATAAAGCTGCCCGTGAGATGAAGGAGCGACTTGCGAAGCTGGTTGGTCCAAAAGCAGAGGATATGTGGATTTCCACCTTTCACTCAATGTGTGTGCGGATTCTAAGACGTGAAATTGATCGTATTGGTTTCAGTCGGAATTTCTCCATCTTGGATCAAACAGATTCTCAAAACTTAGTGAAACAAATAATCAAAGATCAAAATCTCAGTGATAAGCAATATGATTACAAGGCAATCTATTTCATTATTTCTGCAGCCAAGAATGATCATATTAATTATAAGCAATATGCAGCAACTATTGATAACAATCCATATTTGAAAGTGGTTGCTGAAATCTATGAGACTTATCAAAAAAGGTTGCGACGTAGTTCCTGCTTAGATTTCGATGACTTAATTATGAAGACGATTGAGTTGTTTGACCTTGAGCCAGAGACATTGCAATACTATCAGAATAAGTTCCAGTATATTCATGTAGATGAGTATCAGGATACAAATAAAACACAATATGTGCTTGTGAAAATGCTTGCCTCACGGTTAAAGAATTTATGCGTTGTAGGAGATTCCGATCAATCAATATATGGCTGGCGCGGCGCAGATATTTCAAATATCCTTGATTTTGAAAAGGATTATCCGAATGCAAAAGTCATTCTTTTGGAGCAGAATTATCGATCAACGAAGCGGATTTTGGATGCAGCTAACAAAGTGATTCAAAACAATGAGGAGCGCAAACCGAAAAACCTCTGGACAGAAAACACTGCTGGTGAGAAGATTCATTATTTTCAAGCAGGGGACGAGAAGAGCGAATCCCAATTCGTTGTTGGTAAGATCAAAGAATATATCAATCGAAAAATGTTCAACCTCTCTGACTTTGCTATCTTGTATCGTGTCAACGCAATGTCACGGCAGCTTGAGGAAATGTTGATTAAGGCGACCCTTCCTTACCGGATTTATGGTGGATTGAAGTTCTATGATCGTAAAGAAATTAAGGACATTGTTTCCTATTTGAGATTGATTACCAATCCAGATGATGATACTAGTTTTGAAAGAATCATTAATGTTCCTAGAAGAGGCATTGGCGATACCTCAATTACCAAGATTCGTGAGTTTGCGAATACCCACGGGATATCAATGTTTGCTTCATTAAAAGATATTGAGCTAGTGGAAGTGTCAGGCCAGGCCTACAAAAATTGTATCGAATTTCGCACATTGATTACTGATTTTGTGAAAATGTCAGAATTCCTGACTGTAACGGAGTTAGTTGAGGATCTGTTAACAAAGTCTGGCTACCGTTCTAGCTTGGAACAGGAAAACACTTTGGAAGCAACCATGCGCATCGAAAATCTAGAGGAATTTCTTTCAGTGACCAAAGAATTCGATTCTCGTAAAGAAGAAGAGAAATCGCTCACTGATTTTCTAACTGACTTGGCATTGGTTTCAGGAGATCAAGAAGAAGAGAATCCTGATGGACAGATCAGTCTCATGACCCTTCACTCTGCTAAAGGATTAGAATTTCCTGTGGTTTTTATCGTTGGGATGGAAGAGGGGATTTTCCCAAGCTTCCGATCTATTGATGATGAGCATGAGATGGAAGAGGAAAGACGCCTTGCGTATGTGGGCATAACTCGTTCAGAACAGCAACTATTTCTAACCAGTGCCTACTCGCGTATGCTTTATGGCAAAACTGTTCACAATTCGAAATCCCGTTTCTTAGCAGAGATCCCTGAGGAACTAATTGAAGACAACACAACTCATACTAAGAATTCTCAAATGCGTGCAGGTGGTGGTCGCTCAGATGAATGGGTACCAATGCCAGGACCGAAGAGACCTGTTGCAACAACCTCTGGCGGAGAAAAGCTGGACTGGCATATTGGTGACAAAGCGAGCCATGCAAAATGGGGAATTGGCGTTGTAGAGAAAATGCATAACGAAGGTGAATCATTAGAACTTGATATTGAATTTCCTGGTATAGGTACGAAGCGACTACTAGCGAAGTTTGCACCAATAACGAAGTGGTATAAGTAAGCTTTAACGAAGCATTGTTAACGAAAGTCTACTTATGCCACCTTAAATAGATTAAAACCATTTTTATAAAGGTTGTTAGCCACGAATAAGTTTACGAAGAAAGTAGCGATTACAATGAATGAACAAATAGTTGATATTGGTGTAAATTTAATGCACCGTCAATTTGCAGAAGATCGAGAGCAAGTACGAGAGAATGCTGAACATGATGGTGTGTTTCCACTCATTCTAACTGGCACAAGCTTGCGTAGTGCTCAAGAGTGTTCTGCCTATGCTGAGAAGCATCCTGGCAAATTATATAGTACAGCAGGTGTACATCCACATGATGCGAAAAGCTGCAATGCACAGACAATGGATGCACTGCGCACTTTAGCAAAGAAACCACATGTTGTTGCCATCGGGGAGTGTGGACTTGACTATAATCGTGATTTCTCACCTCGAGACGTGCAACGCAAATATTTCGAGCAGCAAATCGATCTAGCTATCGAGGAACAGCTTCCACTCTTCTTGCATGAACGTGATGCTTTTCAAGATTTCTATACAATGCTTAAAGCAAAGGAAAAGCAGATCTCAGCAATGGTCGTGCATTGTTTCACAGGTAATCAGCATGCTCTGGATAATTACCTAAGTTTGGGTGCTTACATCGGCATCACAGGTTGGATTTGTGATGAGAGACGTGGACAGCAGTTGCAACAGCTAGTGAAACGCGTCCCAATTGATCGCTTAATGATTGAGACAGACGCACCATTTCTAGTACCAAGAGATATGAAACCCTATCCAACGGGAGGTCGTAATGAGCCGAAATTCCTACGACATGTGCTGGAGGCAACGGCGAGATACGTAGAAATGGATGCTGTTGAGTTAGCAAAAGCGACAACTGCAAATGCAAAGAAATTCTTCGGTATTTCTTAGAAAGCGATTTTTCTTATGATTCAGCTGAGCGATGCTTCACTTGAAATGAGTGAAGCTTTTTTCGTGCCAGCAATTCATAAATTGCTGGATTGGTGAAAGTTCTGCCAAGACAACAGGGTGGAGGAATTTCAAAAGTGAAGCTGTCGCACATGACTTATTCAGGCATATAATGATGAAAAATAATCTAGATTTCTAAGGATAACCATAGAAATTGTGTTCCAATAATCTGGAGGTTTCATAAATGTTCAGTGGCACATCCAAAAACAAAATCACAGTATTTACGTCTGGATTTCTGAACGATGCTAGAATCACGCTCCCTCCTCTACAATTTGTAAACTTGAAGCATCTTCAAACGGAGAAAAAACGAGATACGAAAATAGAACAGGCATTGGTTCATGCCTATCAGCTACATCAACAGCGAAATGTACGATATTATTACAATTTTGTAGATTTGAATGGAGATGGCGTGCCTGAAATATTTGTTTACTTGAAAGGGGAGCGTTTTTGTAACGATCAAGGATGTAGCGCAATCATTCTCAAGCAAACACCTCAGGGTTATCGCGTCCTAAGCAAATTCAAAAATGTATTTCAACCTATCGTCGTTAGCAAGGAAATAACCAATGGTTATCACGACCTGATTTTCTTTGTCCCAATGGGTGGGGCAGACCCCTTCTACGCAATAATGAAATTTAAAGACAACAGCTACCCCCCAGATCCAGAAAAAGCGCCAAGGGTTTCAGAAAACGCTAAAGTGGAAGGTAGCCTGTTGATCGCAGATGCTTTGCGACCAAATGCTGGGATTGATTTGCATTAATGAATTATTCTGAATCCATATAAAGATAACGAAATAAACTAAAATTATTTTACCCGCAGAGGATTATACTGCTGGCTCCGAACCGTCTCTGCAATCAAAAAAAGAGCATGAACCAGCTACAAAATATAGCGAATCCATGCTCTTATTGGTGCTCACTTTAATTCAATTTGACCTAGTGCATGATAATCCGTAAGTGAATATGCCTTGATAGAGTACGAAGAAACTATATAGAAGACATCATCAACATACACTCCACGACTTCCTCCCATATAATACATCATTTCTTCTTTATATGGCGCATTACTTGTAGAATCCTTAAATGAATGTGCAAGTGTAAAACCAGAATCTGGATTGATCGTATAAATTACATATTGATTATCCATCGGAAATGCAATCAGATTCTTTTCCTTAGAAAACAGTACTGCCTTATGATTATTTAATGCCTCTGAGTAGAAGCCGTCTAAGGGCATTGCTTGAATTTCTCTTGGATTGTTTGCGTCACTGACATCAAACAGTGAAAGCTTTAACTCAGCCAAGCGTGCCATTCCGTTCTTTCGGTCAATTGTGTTGTGACCAAGTCCAATCAGTAGGTTTTCTGAATAAGGGTGCAGATATTCACTAAAGCCGGGTATTTTCAATTGGCCAGTAACCTTTGGTTGAGTGGGGTTACTTAAGTCGAGCGCAAATAATGGGTCAACTTGTTTGAAGGTTACGACATAACCTTTCTCCCCCATAAATCGTACTGACTCAATATGTTCACCTGGCGCAAGTCCTTCAATAGCACCTATTTGCTTAAGTTGATTGTCGAGAACGTAAATGTTATTGACACTGCCCTTATTGTATTGGTAAGTTGTGGTTGCAATTCTTAAGTTCCCCTCATGTTCGTCAACAGAAAACTGATTCAGCACTTGACCAGGTACTTGGCCTTCACTGGCAAGCTTTGGCACACCATTATCAAGACTGTACTTGAGGATTCTGTTTTTCGCGCTAGGAGACGAGCCAACTTTATTTGAAAAGGTTTTGTTTTGATCGCCATAATCCTCTGAAAATAGATAGAGCGCATTTTTCGATGCATACACTGTATGACCCGCTCCGAGCACTGCCTCAGTTTTGGCCTCTTTCAGATTTGAAATATTAAAACCGCTGACAATGACAAAGCTGTACGCTGATGGATTAGGTACGATACAAATTGAATCAGGGTCAACAAGCGTCATCTCATCACCGGTAACACTATCTTTGGTGAAAGGCACAATATCTTGGTCAC
This sequence comes from Caryophanales bacterium, assembly GCA_031554275.1. Classification (GTDB taxonomy): domain Bacteria; phylum Bacillota; class Bacilli; order JARBTR01; family JARBTR01; genus JAVBKB01. Next base: position 17,746 of record JAVBKB010000116.1, read on the forward strand.
TGACTGCTTTGTCCTCATAATCCTGATAGGAATATTGGTTTGTTACTAAGTAAAGATCATCCTCAATTAATCTTGAGGATAAGTAGTTACCTTCCTGTGAAAACTCGCGAACAATCTTTGGGTTAGTCGGTTCAGTTACATCATATAATCGGGCAGTAGTTTGAACAATCGCTTTATACTGTTCGAAAAAATTGTCTTCCCGACGATTGGCTTGGTTATTTGAAAAATGATTTTGTTGCAATTTGGAATACTCTTGCTGAGAAATAATTTTCCCAGAAGATCTCTCTAGAAAACGTTGCTCAGGAATCGAGATGACAACAAGCTTGCTGTCCTTAATGTACATTTCATTTATTTGCTCATTTGCTGGAAGCTCAATCTTCTGAATGGTTTTCATTTCACCAGTTCTAAGTGTGCTTGTAATTTGAATCATTTGCTTGTTTGTAACTTTGTCGTATTTACTTAGTGGTTTGCTCGTATTGTAGATTGAGTAAATATAGTTACCATCTGTTTTCACAATATCTGCTTCATCCACACCCTCTACTTGAACATTAGTAGTCGATGTAGCAGAACCTTGTACTTGTGTCGCGCTTAAATTTGGTGCAGCTGAATCTGTGGCTTCTTCTACTACTCTGTGTCGATTCGCGCTAGCTAAATCTTTATAAAGACTTCTTAGTTCAGCATAACCACTGATTGATGCGACTTCCGAGCCGTTGCTCTTTTTTTGAAATAATTCCTTACCTATCAAATAAGTCGGTGCTAACATGACGAGGCAAGCAATCGCAACAATAAGAGTTCTCTTAGGACGAAAGCTTCTCCGGGTTGGGGCTGGCGTTACAACTTTGCTGTCTGTTAATACAATGTTCTCCGGTTTCATACTATCAGGAATTTTCAATTGGCTATCTAATGGTTGCAAGGATTCTTTAAGTGCAGATAATTCAACCTGTAAAAGATCATCTTCTGAGTGTTTATCCATACTAATCATCTTCCTTCATTTGTTTTTTCAATTTGATTAATGCTCGAGACTGCTTGGAACGAATTGTTCCATCAGACATTTCCAACATTGTGGCAATTTCATTGCTTTTGTAACCCCCGTAAATAGAAAGGTTCAAAATCAATCGCTCCTCATCACTAAGCTTGCCAAGTGCTTGCATGAGATCAATGGCGTCTGAAAAATTTGGTGATTGATGGAGCGTGGTTTCCTGTAGCATTGCTTGTTCTGTGAAATAGTTCTCACGTTGTCTTTTTTTCCGAAGATAATCTCGACAACAATTAGCCAGAATTGTAAAAATCCAAGCTTTAAAAGCATCGTGATTTCGCAATTGATCAAATTTAACAAATGCGTTCATGATTGCTTCTTGTACAGCATCCTCAGCGCCTTCAGGATGTCCAATTGTGTAAACAGCAAAGCGATACATATCCATCCAATTGAGACTATACAATCTAGTGAATAGCTCCGTCTTACTAGTATTAACAAACTGCAAATTCTCTTGACCAGTCATAGAATTGAGTAAACCGCCTTTCTTCGCACCTACATGCCACTATCTATTAGAGTGTTTAAACTTATGTTCTGTTGCATCATGAAAATAATTTTTTTAAATTTTTATTAAATGTTTATATTTTTGTAGCTATGACCTTTATTGTAGCATGATCACTTAGAACAGCAACATGCTTCTATAGAAGTCAGAACTCTATAAAGTCAAAGGGAATTAGTTGATAGAGTATTGTGAACATATATTTGTGACTTGACTACAAGTTTATGGGGATAAACTCTAGTAAATCACCTGTGTAATCGTCTATCTTTTCATTGGGCAAGATGATATTATGAATTAGTGATTGGGGAATAATTTTTACAATTTAAATCAGGTATAATTATTGATCGGGAAAAAATTTAACAAGTTACAGTGTTATGATTGAAAGACAAAATATTTCGATTCTAGATCAAGAGGGTGCAAATAATGGATTTTTCAACAGCAAAGGTTCGTGCGGAGGAGCTTCATGAACTATTAAACAAAATGAGTCACGAGTACTATGTTTTGGACAAGCCAACTGTCACAGATGCGGAGTACGATGCTTGCTACCATGAACTAGTTAAGCTTGAAGAGCAGTTTCCAGAGTTGGTGTCGGAAATATCTCCTACCCAGCGTGTTGGTGGAGAAATACTTGATGGCTTTCAAAAAGTCGTTCATGAATCACCTATGCTTAGTCTTGGGAATGCATTTGGTGAAGATGATCTGCTTGATTTCGACCGCAAGGTGAAGCAAGGGTTAAATGGTGAGAAATATACATACATCTGTGAGCTGAAGATTGATGGATTGGCGGTTTCAATTCAATATGAGAATGGCAAACTGGTTCGCGGGGCTACTCGTGGAGATGGCGCAATTGGTGAAGACATTACAGCAAATATTAAAACGATACATGCTGTACCGTTAATGATATCCGAACTAGGAAAGCTGGATATCCGAGGCGAAGCGTATATGCCAAAGAAATCATTTGCTACTTTGAACTTGAAACGAGATGAGAATGGCGAAGAGCCATTTGCCAACCCTCGCAATGCTGCCGCAGGCTCATTAAGACAGCTTGACCCAAAGATGGCAGCTTCGCGTAATTTATCTGTGTTTGTCTATGGGATTGGTTCTTCAAGTGAATTAGTCGGTTTGCCTA
>JAVBKB010000050.1:0-16798 GCA_031554275.1 Caryophanales bacterium
GAGAACGGCCTGGTCATGATAAGTTGTTAAGTTCTCAACTAGTTTCTTACCACTGATTTTGTCAGTTGAAGCGAGCACATTTTCAAGCGAGCCATATTCAAGCAATAGCTTTAAACCAGTCTTTTCCCCGACTCCAGGAACACCAGGTATATTGTCCGAAGAATCACCCATCAAACCTTTAAGATCAATAATTTGAAGCGGTGTAATCCCGAATTTCTCATGAACATATTGAGGTGTGTGATCTTCAGTTTCTGTAAACCCTTTTTTGGTGATCCGCACGGTTGTTTGAGCAGATGTTAATTGTGTTAAATCTCGATCACCAGAAACTACTGTGACTTGGAAATCTTCCTTTTCGGCAATTGTTGCAAGTGTTCCAATGATGTCATCCGCTTCATACTGCTCTAACTCATAATGTGCTACACCACTTGCATTCAAGAGCTCACGAATAAATGGAAACTGTTCAGATAACTCGGACGGTGTCTCTTGACGTCCCCCTTTATACTCTGTATAAAAAGCATGACGGAATGTGGTGCGACCAGCATCAAATGCAACCAGTACATGAGTGGGTTGCTCTTCTTGCAAAATTTTATTTAAAATATTCGCAAATCCATAAATAGCATTTGTATGTAGCCCCTTGGTGTTACTAAGTAATGGTACTGCGTAAAATGCACGAAATGCGATACTGTAGCCATCAATGAGAACAATCTTCTTAGTCATAAATTCCTCCGTGTGCCAAAGCACTCCATTCATAATTTTTTGTAAGTCTATAATTACAGTCTTACTTTGGTAATGTTACAACAAAAGTCGTCCCTCTACCCACTTCGCTATCGACCACCACACTACCCTGATGTGCTTCGACAATATGCTTCACTATAGCGAGTCCCAAACCTGTTCCACCAACGCTGCGGCTTCTTCCTTTATCAACACGATAGAATCGCTCAAATATTCTTGGAAAATGTGTTTTCTCAATTCCAATACCCGAATCCTTCACTGCAACAATGATTTGGTCCCCTTGATCTGCTAGCTCGATTTCAACTGATCCATCGGGTTGAGTATACGCAATTGCATTTGAAAGTAAGTTAATAAACACTTGCTTCAATCTCAAAGAGTCACCTTGAATTGAAACATCATCGTGATTGTGATTAAATTGTAGATGAATATTTCTTTCTTGTGCTTTGATTTCAATGATTGAGCAGCATTCTTCGATCACCTTCACAATGCTGACAGGTTCCTTCTCAAGTGGAAAATGACCATTTTCAATCTTGGAAAGCTCCAATAAATCATCAATCAATTCTTGTAGTCGCTCACTTTCAGCAAGGATAATCTTCAAGAAATTGGTCATCGCAACTGGATCGTCCTTTGCACCATCAAGCAAGGTTTCTGCAAATCCTTTTAAAGAAGTGACTGGAGTTTTCAACTCATGTGATACATTGGCAACAAATTCTCTCCGCATCACTTCAAATTTCTTCAATTCACTTATATCATGAAGAATGACAAGTACACCTTTCCAAACGTTTTGGTCACCGGAAATTGGTTCACCTACAATGTGATAGGTTTTCATGACGCCTTCAACTTCATAATCCATTTCAGCAGTCGCTCGCTTCTCAGTACGAAAAACCTTTTCAGTTAGTTCAATAATCTCAGACTGCTTAATCACTTGATAATATGGCTTGGTCATGACTGGATCAGGGTGATATTTATTTCGAAAGCTTTCGTTCATATGTGAAATGTAGCCCTTATCATCAACAAGAACCAAGCCGCTCCCAATATACTCAATCAATGTCTGCATGCGATCTTTTTGGATGTCATTTGAAATTTTTAACTCAAGAAGTGTTTTGGCTAGTTGGTTAATTGAGCGTCCTAAATGACTCGTATCGTTTACATTTTTGTCGAATGCTCGGGCACGATAGTTGCCATTATTCAATTCAGTTGCAACATGAATGACACCTTCGATTGGATTAATAAACTGGGTAGTCGTTCGCCGTATGAAATAGACAATGCCAATGGAAACGCCCACAGCACAAATAATAATCACTAAGATTACATCTTTCATCACACCAACTCTCACACTTGATGGTACTTTAGAACTAATGATTGCCGACAGAAAGAAGCCTAGTACTGTCAACACAACGATAGTCAGTAAAATCATTTCAAGTAGCAGTCTAGTTTGGAATTTTTTCATTGATAGATGCCTCCATTTTGTATCCAATACCTCGAATCGTTTTGATATACTGAGGGTTTTTTGAATCTATTTCAATTTTGTCACGGAGATTGCTGATATGAACATCAACAATTCGCGAATCACCAGAAAAATCATATTGCCAAACTTCTTTAAGCAATGTCTCTCTCGTAATCACTCTGTTTCTATGTGTAACCAAATATTGCAGTAATTCAAATTCCTTACGTGTTAAGTCTAGTGCTTCATCTTTGTAATAAGCTAGATAGGCGTTTGGTTCAATGGAGAGATCTGCGATGACTATTGAGGATTCCTCCTGATTAATCTTTTCTTGTTGCAAAAACTTTACTCTTCGTAACAACGCTTTCACACGCGCAACCACTTCGCGGGGGCTAAATGGTTTAGTCATATAATCATCGGCACCTAATTCTAGTCCAATAATCTTATCAAACTCTTCATTTCTTGCTGTTAACATCATAATTGGTATGTAAATGCTGTCTCGTCTTAGCCGCTTACAAATCTCAATGCCATCAATGATGGGGAGCATGATGTCAAGAATGATACAATCAGGTTGTAACCTACTCACCATTTCCAAACCACTTTGTCCATCTTCAGCACTGAATACTCGATAACCTGCTTGTTCAAGATTGTATTTTAGTAAAGTGACGATCGAGGGTTCATCATCAATGACAAGAATTTTTTTATTCATTATTAACACCTTCATTTGTTTCGATTCTAGTTTTCATTATACGTGAGAAACACTTCACTGTCTGCTTTAATCTATGTTGGAATAGTAGAGTTCCTAAGTAATGTTGGAGTGAAAATATCTAGCTAACCTTCTTGATTGCACAAACAAAAACTAGGTGCGGATAGGCCACACCCAGTCAGACTAATTTATTTGATTTCTTACAAGATGATTCTATTCTAGTAGGTCTAAAACTGCGCGAACTGAGTTTGCAGATTTTTCGAGCGCAGCTTTTTCTTCTGGTAAGAGATCCAGTTCAACTACCTTCTCAATTCCATTTGCACCAATAACAGTTGGAACACCTAAGTAAATTCCGTCGAATCCGTACTCCCCTTCCAAATAAGCAATTGTTGGGATTACACGTTTTTGATCTCTAATAACTGCTTCTGCCATTCGAGTAACTGCTGCACCAGGAGCATAATAAGCACTTCCGCTGCCCAAAAGATCAACGATTTCAGCGCCGCCTTGACGTGTGCGCTCAATAATTTCATCCATACGGCTTTTCGAAATTAGTTTATCGAGCGGTATGCCACCTGCATTTGAGTAACGAATAAGAGGAACCATATCATCACCATGACCACCAAGTACTAACCCAGAAATATCTCTTACTGACATCCCTAGTTCTTGAGAAACAAACGCTCTAAAACGTGCTGTATCCAAAACGCCTGATTGACCAATAACTCTGTTCTTCGGGAAACCAGACTCTTTAAACACGGTATATGTCATCGCATCAACTGGATTTGAAAGAACGATAATGACACAGTTTGGTGAATACTTCACGACTTCTTTGGTGACAGCCTTCATGATTTTTTGATTTGATTGTACCAAGTCATCTCGACTCATCCCTGGCTTACGAGCGATACCCGCAGTGATGATCACTAAATGTGAATCTGCAGTATCAGCATAGTCACTCGTACCAACGATATTAACATCATATTCCAATACAGGACCTGCCTCTAACATATCCAATGCTTTACCTTTGGTAGGGTTCTCCATTTGCGGAACATCTACGAGCACGATGTCACCCAACTCTTTATTTGCTGCAATAAATGCTGCAGTAGCACCAGTAAACCCACTACCAATGAACGAGATCTTTTTGCGTTCCATTTTTTTTGATTCCTCCAAAATTTTATTAAACACCTATAATTATGTGCTAATTCAACTAATTTGTCTATAAATGAATATAAAGTCGAATAGAAAATGACTAGGCAAAAGTCTAATGAATAGTTAATAAACTCTTATACCTAGTCATCTTAATATTTATACAAAACAAACTAGCGTTGGGATTTAGAATCTCGAAGCTTTATCCAAAAACCGGACTTTTTCTTTGATATAGCTTGTCTAGTGCTTCTCGTTGCTCAGGTTTGATTTCCACATTTCCCCGAAGCGAACACACTTTTTTCTCAGCTTCATCGATTGTTTCACATAATGAAAGTGAAAGTAGTGCACCTATCGCAATTGACCCAACCTTACCACTTCCACTGCTACAATAGAATCCAACTTTTTTTCCAGAGTGATAAGTGTCTACAACTTGATCCACTGCCTCAACAATTGCTAAGGCCAATGGTTTTTCTACTTTTGCATTTAGTGGCATGTGGATCCACTTTGACATGGTGCTTGTATCGCTATTCTCTGTTGCTTGCTCACGCAAATCAACCAGAATCTCAATGTTTTCATTCTTCACCATATCAACAACATCTTCTGCTGCACCGAAAAAAATCATATCTTTCACAAGTTCTTGATAATTCCTACCCATATTGTCCTCCTTCTTATTAATGGGATAATCTATGCTCTACATATTTTGAATTAACTCATCACCAAATTTTGAACAGGCAACTTCGGTTGCACCCTCCATCAATCTTGCGAAATCATAAGTCACTACCTTCGATTGGATAGTCTTTTCCATTGCAGATGTAATGAGGTTCGCTGCTTCTTGCCAGCCCAAATATTCTAACATCATCACACCAGACAGGATGACTGAGGAAGGATTCACGACATCTTTTCCTGCATACTTTGGTGCTGTTCCATGTGTTGCTTCGAAAATTGCGTGACCAGATAGATAGTTTATATTTGCACCTGGAGCAATACCAATGCCACCAACCTGTGCAGCTAATGCATCTGAGATGTAGTCTCCATTCAAATTCATAGTTGCCACAACATCAAATTCCTTTGGTCTTGTCAAAATCTGTTGTAAAAAGATATCCGCTATGCAATCTTTGATGATTATCTTGTTAGCTTTCACGGCTGCCGCTAAAGCTGCATTTGCAGAAGCCTCGTCTTGATCTGCCTTGATTTCATCATATTGTCGCCACGTAAACACATGCTCTGCAAACTCTGACTCTGCAACATCGTATCCCCAATTCTTAAAGGAACCCTCTGTAAATTTCATGATGTTTCCTTTATGCACTAATGTCACTGAACCGCGATTTTCTTTAACGGCATAATTTAACGCAGCTCTTATCAGTCGCTTAGAGCCTTCTTCAGAAACCGGCTTAATTCCAATACTTGATGTCTCTGGAAAGCGAATTTTGTTGACAGCTAATTCTTCTATTAAGAATTGAATCAGTTTTTTTGCTTCTTCTGTACCTGATTGGTATTCAATACCTGCATAGATATCCTCTGTGTTTTCACGAAAAATCACCATATCAGTATCCTCTGGACGCTTAACCGGGGAAGGAACTCCCTGGAAATAACGTACTGGCCTTAAGCATACATATAAATCAAGTTGTTGTCGCAAAGCAACATTCAAAGAACGAATTCCTCCACCAATTGGCGTACTAAGTGGTCCCTTGATCGCAACAAGATGTTCTTTAATCAGTGATAAAGTTTCATCTGGCAACCAGCTCCCAGTCTCATTGAATGCTTTCTCACCTGCAAGAACTTCCTTCCAAACAATTTTCCGAGCACCATCATATGCTTTTTCAACTGCTGCTTCAAGAACTCTAGAAGCTGCCGCCCAAATATCAGGACCGATCCCATCACCAATAATAAAAGGAACGATGACTTCATTTGGTACTTGAATTTTTCCGTTTTCAAAAGTTATTTTCTCTGCCATCAAAACTACTCTCCATTCTTTAGTGATTGCTCTGCCTTTATGTTCTAAGGATCAAATTATGTACTGACTGTGCGCGTTTTTTAGACAAAAAAGCATTCAGACTTCCAATTATTGAGAAAGCAATCTTTATGACTATCTTTGATCCATTGTTACATATTTTCTTAAACCAGGTCCAATGTATTCTGCTCTAGGGCGAATGATTCTGTTGTTGTCATACTGCTCCAAAATATGTGCAGACCACCCCGATGTTCTACTGATGGCGAAGATTGGTGTGAACAAACTATGTTCAATTCCAAGAACATGGTAGATGGACGCAGAATAGAAATCTACATTTGGGGGAATCTTCTTCTCAGAAACAAATATTTCCTCAATCCGTTCTGAAATTTCATACCACTTTGATTGACCTAACTCAGCAGTGAGCTCCTTGGAAAGCTTTTTCAAAAATTTCGCCCTCGGATCACCATTTCGATACACTCGATGACCAAAGCCCATAATTTTCTCTTTGTTCATCAATTTTCTTTGAACGTAGGTATCAACATTTTCCATCGAATCAATTTCCATCAACATGACCATGACAGCTTCGTTTGCGCCTCCATGAAGCGGCCCTTTTAATGCACCAATTGCAGCAGTAATTCCTGAATAAATATCAGATAAAGTTGCTACACAAACACGCGCTGTAAAAGTTGAGGCATTTAATTCATGGTCTGCATGTAGCACCATTGCCAAATCAAAAGTTCTTGCAGCCAGTTCAGAAGGTTCTTTCCCTGAAAGCATATATAAGAAATTTGCTGAGAAATCGAGATCTTTTCGTGCAGGAATAGGCTCAAGCCCTTTACGAATTCTAGCGAAAGCAGCAACTAATGCTGGAATCTTCGCTTGTATGCGAACCGCTTTCCGTTTGTTAGCCTCTTCATTAAGAATCTCAGCTTCTTCATCATAAAGCCCTAACATGGACACTGCTGTTCTAAGCGCACTCATTGGATGAACCTTAGTAATTGGGTATTGTTTAAAATGTTGGTATAACTCAACTGGAATATCAGAATTCTCTCTCAATTCCATTTTAAAAGCTGTGAGTTCAGTGCGATTAGGCAAATGACGATTCCAAAGCAAGTAAATAACCTCTTCAAAACTAGCATTCTCGGCTAAATCATTGATATCATAACCGACATACGTTAACTTATCATCGATGATTGAACTTATTGTTGACTCTGCTGCAATAATACCTTCTAAGCCTTTTGTCTTAGTCATATTCTAATCTCCAATACTAGATTTTTTTGGCATTTGAGTGCCTATATACTAAGTATAAGACCAAACGGACTCTTTTGTTAAATAATTTGCCTTAAAATGTTCACAAAATATTCGATTTATCGATACAATTCAACAAATTTCGATTTTTATCAAATTTTACGGCATTCCCAAATTCCAATATCATTACAAAATTACGGCATAGCCGAAATTCCATTCATTATGAGATAAAATTTAAGTTGATGACAAAAAGCACTTCCACTGTATCCTGAATATGTGTTGAGATTTTCTTGCGAAAGGTTTCCCTTTGTGTCGAGTTTTGTTCTATAATAATTAAATAGCTTAAAGTAATGGAATACTATTCCCTTATAACAGAGCAACATTATTGACATAACGTATATGCCAATAACTCGCTCATCGATTAAAAATTAACCCTAATGGCGAACATGTTGTTAACTTAATGAATTCGTTATTTAGAAAAGGACAGATATTTATGAACACAACCTTACAAAGAGTTATTCGATTTAGTGTGATCACAATTGCGACAATTGTTTCACTACTGCTGTTTGTTTCCCTAATAAAATATATCTATCCGTTTTTGTTGGCATTTATCATTGCTTTGTTTATGAACCCGCTTGTTGCACTATTCATAAGGAAGTGGAAAACCCCTCGAGCACTCGCAGTTATCTTAGCAATGTTTGTTTTTTTTGCAGTCTTTGCTGGTGTTATCACTTTAATCCTCTTTCAAGTCGTAGCAGGCGCAGGGTTTTTACTGAAAATCTTGCCGGGTTATTTTGAGCAATTTGCAAATAGCTCGATTGTGTTTTTTAATGATAAAATAATTCCTTTCTTCGAAAAAGCGACGAATTGGTTTGAAAATTTCGAGAATTCGCACCAGAATTCATTAGTTGACTCCCTAAACAAAATAAATAGCGAAGCAACTAACTGGATCGTTTCAATTCTTAAATCGATTGTTGAGAACATTCCAAGTATTTTCTCATGGCTGCCAAATGCAGCAATTGGAATCCTTTTCACATTCCTCGCTGTCTTCTTTATTTCGAAACAATGGAACACCTTATATAAATTCGCGGAATCAAACATGTCTGAAAGCTTTTTTCTACCGTTCCGACGTGTTGTAAGTGATGTCAAAAGAGCGGTTATTGGTTTCTTTAGAGCGCAGTTGATTTTGTTATCAATCACAGCGGTCATTGCAAGTATAGGCTTTATGATCATTGGCATTGACTATCCGATCACACTTGGCATTCTAGTTGGATTAGGCGAGATGATACCTTATATCGGCATTTCATCTATCTTCATTCCGTGGATCACCTTTGCCTTCATTACCAGTAACACAAGTCTTGGGGTTTCGCTGATTATCATTTTCTCGATTATTATTACTCAAAGAATGGTCATTGAACCCAAAATCCTATCCAAGAACATGGGCTTAGATCCACTGGCAACACTTTTCGTGATGTTTGTAGGCTTGAAGCTTATGGGGGTAGTTGGTGTATTGCTCGGCACAGTCGTTCTGGTTATCATCACGACACTGTTTAACAACGGTGTCTTTCGTGATATCCGAAACTACATTCTCAAATGATAGAGTAGGAAAAGTATAATTCTAACACTCAGTAATTATATAGACCAATCAGGAGACTTATGAATGATTGATGGGGAAAGTGGTAGTCTAAAGCAGCACTCCACATAATCTATTTCACACAAAATCGCTATACTACCTTGAAAGAGGCAGTATAGCGATTTTGTGTGAATTGATAAAAGTATTTCAGAATTTTTCTTCCCAGAATAAAAGCGAATGAATTGCTCGGAATGTTGACAAAACAGAACAGAAAAACACACCACAACTATTCTCATTTAATGAGACAGAATATAAATTCGCAAAGATTCTATCGAACCCTTTTCCTTCTAGAAATAAATCTGAAGATGATTGGTTTTAAATATTTCCGTGTAAATGGAATCAAAAAGAGTAGCGCCAAAAAATCCGATACAAAACCAGGAATCACCAGCAGAATACTACCAACAATGATACATAGACCATCAAATAAAGTGTCTGTTGGCATCTCGCCTCTTCTAATCTGATCAAACACATTTTTCATTAAACTAGCACCCTGTGCGCGAGAAATAATGAAGCCTATCAAACCAATCACAATAACTAACAAAACCGTATAAAGAATACCAATGACATGCCCTGAGATAACAAACATGCTTACCTCAAGGAATGAATAAATTATGAAAAACAATAAAAATCGCATATCGACCAACCTTTTTTTGATAAGACGTTGGTTTAACATTTAAATACCCACCTAAGAGCAGGTGGATGTCTTTTGTTCAACCTTACCTATCTTATCACATTCTAAATTACGTGGTCATTACTTTTATAGATTTTCCCTGACGCCGCACTCAATGACACATACTCACCATCTTGCAGAATTGTTGTTGCATTCTCGACACCAACAATTACTGGAATACCTAGATTAATACCCACAATCGCAGAATTGTTGGTTAAGCCACCTTCCTCAGTAATAATCGCAGCGCACCCTGAAATCATTTCCATCATTTCAGCAGTTGTTCCCTTCGTCACCACGATGCAACCAGGTTCAACTAATTTAGATAAATCCTTTGGAGAATTGACGACAGCTACTTGACCTGAAGCAGACTTTCTGCCAATGCCTTGACCTGATGCCAATTGTTGACCAATATAATGAATCTTCATCAGGTTTGTAGAACCTGACTCATTCACAGGTACACCTGCGGTAATAATAGTCAAGTCGCCTGCTTTCACATAACCAGCATCTAAACAAGCTTTCACGGCATTATCTAACATGCTATCTGTACTATTCGATTTCACCCCTACTATTGCTTTTACTCCCCACAGCATTGAAAGCCTACGAGAAATGATTGGAGAAGAGGTAATCGCGATAATTGGTGTTTTTGGGCGATATCGAGAAATCATCCTTGCTGTGGTGCCACCTTCTGTTGGTGCAATGATTGCCTTCACTTTAAGATTAAGCGCAGCATATGCAACTGCTTGTCCAATTGAATCAATGACATTTGGCTCATGGTCGGTGCTTCTCGCAGCAAGAATAGATTTATAATTCAATGCTGATTCCGCTTTCTCAGCAATTCGTTGCATCGTTTGAACTGACTCAAGTGGATACAGACCAGCAGCAGTTTCACCTGATAACATAACACAATCCGTGCCATCAAATATCGCATTGGCAACATCACTTGCTTCAGCTCGGGTTGGACGTGGATTGCGTTGCATCGAGTCTAGCATTTGCGTAGCAGTGATAACTGGCTTTGCCAAGTGGTTGCATTTCCTAATAAGTTGTTTTTGAACTACCGGGACTTCCTCAGGTGGGATTTCCACACCCAAATCGCCACGAGCAATCATCAGCCCATCAGCGACATCCAATATTTGATCAATATTTTCTACGCCTTCTTGGTTTTCGATCTTCGGAAAGATTTGAATAAAATCTCCATTGTTATTCTTCAATAATTCTCTGATTTCTAGCACATCTTTTGCTTTTCTGACGAATGAAGGAGCAATGAAATCTACTTCTTCCTTGATGCCAAACAAGATGTCTTCAATATCCTTTGTTGTAATCCCAGGCAGGTTTACCTTCACTCCAGGTACATTGACACCTTTTTTGTTCTTCAAAGTAGCGCCGTTGGCAATCTTCGTGTAGATTTCACCTTTTTCAAGATCAATGCCATTGATATCAAGCTCAATTAAACCATCATCGATAAGAATTCTTGATCCTACCACTACATCGTGAATTAATTGTGGATATGAAATCGAAATTTTGTCTTTAGTACCCAGTACTTCATTCATAGACACAATTAAATCTTGACCTGATTGAAGTTCGATCGCTCCGGTCTCCATATCATGTGTGCGGATCTCAGGTCCTTTTGTATCTAACAGAATCCCCACATTCTTTCCAGTTGCTTCTCTTGCCTGCTTGATTGTTTGGATTCTCGCACGATGCTCCTCATGATTACCATGGGAAAAATTCAACCGCGCAACATCCATTCCAGCTTCAATCAACGCAGTTAACATTTCTAGTGATTCACTTGCTGGTCCAATTGTACAAATAATTTTCGTTTTCCTCATTTACAAAACTCCTAAGTATTTTTTTATCTATAGAGCACTTTACGCCTAAATCGTCCTTCTGTAAATGTTCTTCGGAGAAAACCACTACACTTACATATAAAATTCCTCTACTGCAGAAATCCATTCTATAATTTCTGCTCACTAAATCCGTTCCATACATTCCTTATGCGGAATCACCAAGCAAACAATTACTAGATTGACAACTCTCTAACTAAGTTTGCCAAAAGTTCATCATTATGAGGTGCTAGCTGAAGGGCTTCGTCAAAAGCATAATCAACTAATTGATTATTCTCTATGCCAACAGTGCGACCTGCTTTGCCAAGCAGAAGTATTTCCACTGCCTTTGCACCTAATTTGCTAGCAAGGACTCGGTCTGCCGCAGATGGAGAACCACCCCTTTGCACATGCCCTAATACAGTTACACGTGTATCGAAGCCCGATGAGGCAGCGATTTGATCACCAAGTGTGGCAGCTTTCACAGCACCTTCTGCTACTATAATGATACTATATTTCTTCCCACGGTCCCGACTTTTCTTCAGCCGTGCAACAATGGAATCGATTTCGAAATCCGCCCCAGGCAAAATAATGGTTTCTGCACCAGCTGCTACTCCTGACCAAACAGCAATATCGCCACAGAAACGACCCATAACTTCAATTACATATGTACGTTCATGAGAGGAAGCGGTGTCTCGAATCTTGTCCACGGCCTCGATTACAGTATTTAATGCAGAATCAAATCCGATGGTGAATTCTGTGCCATGAATATCATTATCAATCGTTGCCGGAATACCTATACAAGGAATCCCCAACTTCGTCAAAGCATTTGCCCCTTTGTAAGAACCGTCCCCACCTATTACAATTAATCCTTCAATTCCATTTTTCTGCAGAATTGCAACAGCTCTACGTTGAGTTTCAGGTTCAACAAACTCTTTGCAACGAGCAGTAAATAGAAAAGTTCCCCCTCTATGTATCATGTCACCAACAGTACCTAGTTCCATAGGCACAAAGTCTTCACGAAGCAGTCCAGCATAACCAAACCGAATACCAACAACTTCAATGCCGTGATAAATAGCTTTTCGCACAACAGCTCGAATTGCCGCATTCATACCAGGTGCATCTCCACCACTTGTTAATACCGCGATCTTTCTCAATGAACTCTCTCCTTCTATTTATCATAATCGTTCACTAAACATATGCAAACTCTACGATTTATTTTCTGCTCTATTGTTTTCCTCAGGATGTCACTCCGCTCAAAAAACAGAGCAGTGGTTCTATACCACTGCCATTGTTAGCCTATTCTATTTTACGCAAGAAGAATATAAATAATACTTTTTCAATCTCTATTCGGAAGGATTCGAGCAGATTAAGTTGCTAAGGATAACTTGCGCAAACTGTCATCCCAGGGATGGGCATGTTGACAAAAATGATTAATTTCATTCAACCTGTGAAAACTGACCGATTTTCTTAAACTTTTGGTAGCGTAGTGTTGTTATTTCATGAGTTGGTATTTGTTGTAACTCTTCCAGTACATTATTGAGGGCATCATCAATCAACTTTGCTTGATTTTCAACATCTTGATGCGCGCCTCCCCGAACCTCTTCAATAATAGTATCGACTATACCCATTTCCAAAAGATCGGGCGCTGTTATCTTCATCGATTCTGCAGCTTGTTTCGCACGGGTGGCATCTCTCCATAATATTGAAGCAGCTCCTTCTGGCGAGATAACTGAATATGTAGAATTGGCAAGCATCAGAATTCGATCGCCAACCCCTAGCGCTAGCGCGCCACCGCTCCCACCTTCACCAATTACAACACAAATAATTGGAACAGTAAGACCTGCCATTTCAAATAAATTGCGCGCAATCGCTTCGCTTTGCCCTCTTTCTTCTGCAGCTTTTCCAGGATAGGCACCTTTTGTATCAATAAAACAAATAATAGGTCGTCCAAATTTTTCTGCCTGCTTCATCAAACGAAGTGCTTTGCGATAACCCTCAGGATGAGGCATGCCAAACATACGTCGAATATTTTCTTTTGTATCACGACCTCTTTGGTGACCAATTACAGTTACTGGCTTTCCATGAAAACGAGCAATACCACCAACAATCGCTTCATCATCGCCAAAGATGCGATCACCTTTACACTCTAGAAAATCCTCAAAAAGACGCGCAATATACTCTAAAGTTGTTGGACGATTCGGGTGTCGTGCAATCTGCACTCGATCCCATGGCTGTAAATTATCATAAATATGATTTTCGAGTTTCTTTAATCTTGTATGAAGTGCTTTAATCTCTGAAGACAAATCCATAGCAGATTCAGCAGACATTTGCTCAAGATCTGCTAGCTTCTTCTTTAATGCCAAAATCGGTTTTTCAAATTCTAATTCATTCATATACCTTCACCTCCAAATTACGCAAGCAGAATCCGTAAGTCCACAACTTCAAATATTTAACAGGACAATGACAAGCTCAATAGTTATGTAACGCCAAAATAGTTGTAAGTGTCTTTCTCATTTCTTTTCGAGGAACAACGGCATCGAGTTGACCATGCTTTAACAAAAACTCAGCTGTTTGAAAATCATCTGGCAATTCCTCACGAATAGTTTGCTCAATTATTCTTCTACCTGCAAATCCAATCAACGCGCCAGGCTCAGCTAAATTATAATCGCCTAAGGAAGCAAAACTTGCAGAAACACCGCCTGTAGTTGGATGCGTCATGACCACAATACATAGTTCCTTTGCATCACTAAGCATTTTCAGGGCTGCACTCGTTTTTGCCATCTGCATGAGGCTGAGCATTCCTTCCTGCATTCTTGCCCCACCAGATGCTGTAAAAATAACAAAAGGGAGCTTGTTTTCAATTGCTTTTTCAATCGCAAGCGCAATTTTTTCACCAACAACAGAACCCATACTTCCCATTCGAAAGGTTGAATCCATAATGGCAAGTACGATATTGTGACCATTAATCGCTGCAACTCCTGTTACGACTGCTTCATTGATTTTTGTTTTCTTACGATCAGATTCTAGCTTCTCCAAATAATCAGGAAATTCTAAAGGATTTTCCGATATCATCTTCTGATTAAACTCAACAAAACTTCCTGCGTCCACTAGAGATGCAAGCCGTTCAGCAGAATTCATTGGATGATGATATCCACAAGTCGGGCAAACCTTATTAGTCTTGTAGAGCTCCTTCGTAAAAATAACCTTTTTACAACCAGAACATCTTGTTAGCAAGCCATCTGGAATATCTGTTTTTTGGCCAGTTTGGGGAATCGACGCATACTTCTTTTTCTTCGTCCGGTTAAACAAATCAATCACCTCAAGCTCTAGCAATTCTGTTCAAAACTTGCTTGCTAGTATTATTACTTCGAAATATTTTTACATGTTTCTAAGTTTCTCTTTGTACTGAACTAAATCAAGCGTTTTAATTGCAACACCAGATGCCATTGCGGCACCTGCAACTGCAACTGCCACTTCAATTGCAACATTGCGATTAAATGGTGACGGAATCACATAATCCGTTGATAATTCATTTTCCGGAATCATATTAGCAAGTGCGTGGACTGCTGCCATTTTCATATGATCATTAATCTCCCTTGCTCGCGCATCCAATGCTCCACGGAAAACACCAGGGAAAACCAATACATTGTTCACTTGATTAGCATAGTCAGATCTTCCTGTGCAAATGACAAACGCCTCAGCTGCAATCGCATCTTCTGGCATAATTTCGGGAATCGGGTTTGCTAATGCAAAGATAATTGGATCCTTCGACATTGATTGTACATGTTCCTTCTCAAGAACTCCGCCAACAGATACACCAATAAACACATCTGCTCCAATCAATACTTCTGAAAGTGTTCCTTGTTCATGCAGATGATTAGTTTCCTTGGCGATCGCCATCTTGGCTTCATTCATACCGGTGGTTCTACCTTCATAAATAGCACCATTCCGATCACAAATGATGATGTTTTGAACACCAAACTGCTTCAATAATGAACCGATTGCAGTCCCTGCGGCACCTGCACCATTGATAACAACTTTAATCTTGGAAATATCTTTCCTCGCCAGCTTAAGTGCATTGAGAAGTCCAGCAACAGCTACAATTGCAGTGCCATGCTGATCATCGTGCATGACAGGCATTTGCAACTCTTCTTTCAGCCTTTTTTCAATGTAAAAGCAGTTCGGGGCAGAGATATCTTCGATATTAATTCCACCAAAAGTCGGGCTTAACATCTTGACTGTCTCGATAATTTTGTCTGGATCCTCAGAATCTAAACAAATTGGAAACGCATCAATATTAGCAAAGTTTTTGAATAGAACGGATTTCCCTTCCATCACTGGCAGAGCCGCTTCGGGACCAATGTTTCCGAGTCCAAGAACCGCAGAACCATTCGTCACGATGGCTACCATATTACCTTTGAAAGTATAATCATAAGTTTTTTCTTTATTCATACTAATTTCCTTACAGGGCTCCGCAACTCCTGGTGAGTATAGCAGACTTAATTCTTTTGCATTTGTAATCTCACACTTAGCTGAAAGCGTTACTTTTCCCTTAAGCTGTTCATGCAATTGTAGGGAATCATTTCTTAAGTCCACGTGGTTCTCCTTTTGTTATCTTGAAAATTAATAAACATTATCCTAATTCTCTGTTTTCAAGAGAATCAGAATTATTTTTGATAACGCTACTATCATAACAGATTTTCATAAAAAATAAAACCAGGTGCTAACACCTAGTACTTTTTTGTAAAATATGATACTGACTAGCCCTGTAGGCATAGAACATGCGCCTACAAATACTTTGTATTTCAAAGCCAGTTGGCGATCTATCCATTGCAAGTTGGCCTTTTATTTGGAAAACTGAAAGTGCTCTTTACCAATAATTTTCTCAAGATCTTGAAGAAAGCTAGCGGTTGGATTGACCCAATCGCTTCGATTTAACAAAATTGTTCTATTCTCTTTTTCATAGCTTAAATAGACTTTGGCATCACCAGGATAGATGGTAAATAGCCGCTTCAGTTTATTTAATAGCACAGTATTATGCATTTTCTCAGGGATTTGCACATGGACAAATGTTTTTAACACTGAAAGTGCTTCTTCGTAATCGTAGACGCGATCAATAACAAACTGCTCTTGATCGTTCCTTTCTTCAAGCTTCCCTTCAAAAATACAGACATTCCCGCTGAAAAGCAATCCATTTGAATGGGAGAACACTTTTGGAAAGGCAACGGCTTCAACATCTTTTGAATCATCACCAATCTGGATGAAAGCCATCTGCTCACCCTTCTTTGTGCGGATTATTTTCACTTTATGAATGTAGCAACCGCAGATACTTGTTTCACCAATTAAACAATTTGTTATTGGTATGACACCCACTTGTTTAAAAGCTGTTTGATAAGAGGTAACAGGGTGTGCACTTATATATGTGCCTAACACCAATTTCTCGTTTTGTAA
>JAVBKB010000009.1:0-4771 GCA_031554275.1 Caryophanales bacterium
ATAATTTTTACTACATTTTATGTGTTTTTCAAATTTATGATAAGGCGTTTGTATCGCTTCGCTCAAAATAGATGCTCGTTGCGCAACGATTATATTGTCAATATAGGCTTTAATAATGGACTTCGTCACATAGGTGTTCATATATATACAAGGAAAATACAAACATGAAAGGGTAGTCACCAAATGAATATTGAATTGTTGCAATCCTTAGTTGGCGAAGTTCTGAAAATTGACAGGGGGGGACCTGAGTCCCGAATCGGTAAATTGTTGACAGTCGGAGAGGATTACTTTACTTTTTTATCAAAAGAAGATGGCGTAATTTTATATAAAACTTATCATATCAAAAGCGTTACGCAAAATTCCAAAAAAAGTGTGGAATTCGATGTCGTGATTCCGGAAGATCTTAATATATTGAAAGGCGCAGATTTCAAGAGTGCTTTAACAGAACTGAAATATAAATGGGTAAAGATTAATCGTGGAGGAAAGGAATCTGTTGAAGGTGTTCTGGATGATTCCACAGACGACTACTTGACGCTGATTGTGAATGAGGATGTCATTAGAATTTCCATGTTCCATATTCGCAGTGTAAGTTATGGTGCTGTTGTCGAAGAGATCAAAAAAGATGAAGCAAAGAATGAATCAAAAGACAAAGATGAGAAAAAAGAAGACCAATAATTCTAGCAGTTGTCGCTCCTACTTTTAGAAGCGACAACCTGATTGAGGGGGCAATTTCAATTGAAAGAAGAGGCGTTCCATGGAATTCTTGCCAATTTTATTGGCCACAAAATTGGCGTATTTACAGAAAATGGTCCATATGTTGAAGGACGTCTAGTTGCTGTTAAAGACGACCATATTGCCATCAGGATAGGCTTAAATGTCTATTACTATAACACAAATAAATTAGATGCAATCTCAAGGAATGTCCGATACTCTAAGCCCATTGTAAATCTGTCACCATATGAGGATAAAGTTCTTTTTGAAGACATTATTGTAGGGTTCAAATATCGCTGGGTAACGATCAACAGTTTAAGCAATCAAATTTTTTCTGGGTTATTGAGTAGGGTTATGGATGACCATGTTGTGTTGATTCGTAATGATGATCATTACTTTATTCAAAAATCGATTATTACAAATATAACTGAAGGTATAGTTGATCAAGAAACCAACCAGGGGACAGATCAAAAAAATGATCAGAAAACCGATCAGAAAACCGACCAGAAAACCGATCATGAAAACCCCAACCCAACGCTTCCCGATTCTGATTGTGAACCTTACGAAGGATATCAAGGTGAAGCCATCCTAACATCCAGTACTGAAAGAAAAATGGTCAATGTGATTGAAAAAAAAGGATCTCAACAAACCAAAGATCAAATTGAAAATGATGGAAACCTTCAATTAGCAGGTGAAAACAAAGAAGCTTTTAGCCAACTCATAAACAGACTCATAAACATTACTTCAAAAATCTCAGAAAATTACTACGAAACTAATAATCACCTCAACAATCTTGCGGCTCCAAAACATCTTCAAAATATCGAAACATCTGATCCCTTCATCACCAAACCTGAAAACAGCTTGAATTTTTTCTCCGATTGCAAAATCAAGTTTTCGTCTCATGAAGCGAAAGACCTAAAGCTCAATGAGACTGCGGCTACAAAAGGGGAAGAACTGCATTTTTCATTTAAACAATCCTATGAATCTGTATCAAAAAACCAGACGGAGCAGAAATATAGCGTAACAGCTAATGAACGCAACGAAGCGGAAAAAGATGTGAAGAAACCAAATCAAACTGATCAGAATAAATTAATGGAAGCCCAATACCTTGCGCTCATGAAGCATGCCGAAAAGTTGTACCTTGAGTTAAGAAATGAGCGTTTGAAAGGAAGTTAACATCTATCGTTTTAATCACTTGTTAAAAAGGAGGGATCGATTTGTACAGCTTTAAAGGTCTAATTGGAGAAGAAGTGAAAATCGAAATATCTGGGAATAAAACCTTTTCGGGCATCCTAATTGATATTGGACTAGATATACTCGTTATATATGATGGAAGCAAATACGCCTATATCCCAATTCTTCACATCCATAACATTAAAGATAAGAAAAGTGATTCAAACAAGGTTGATGCCACTGAAAAGCCTAGCGGGTCAATGCCTTTTCAGACAGAAAATGAATCCATTTCTTATCGAAAAATTCTGCTGAATGCAAAAGGTCAATTTGTGGAGATTTTTATAACAGGAAACAAGCCGTTACATGGGTATATTACGAGTGTGTTAAATGACTACATTGTTTTCTATTCCCCAGTGTTTAAGACTATTTTCATTTCTATGCAGCATCTGAAATGGCTAACGCCTTATACGTCAAATCTCACGCCATATACACTTAATAAAGCTTTGTTGCCAGTTGTACCCTCAACTATTCCACTTTCTAGAACTTTCGAGGATCAGATAAAAAAATATGAGGGACAACTTCTTGTTTTTAACTTGGGAGATCATCCTGATAAAGTAGGGCTTCTCTCAAGTATTTCCAACAACACTGTTGAATTGGTAACTGCTGAAGGTCATACGTTATATTGGAAATTGTCGCATCTGAAGTCTGTTCACACACCTTAACCTGTTGAATATGGATCCATTTAGTTGATTATATCGTGTTCCAAGGGCCTGTAAGATAAGCTGTGAATCCTGTTTCCAGTTTGATACACGGTTTATTTTACATGCCCTTTGCTTTTGAGCAAATGACCATACCATTTAGGAAAATTTTAATTTTTACATAAATATTAGCTTTACCCAAAAGTAGAATACGGTGAGCGTAATGAACAAGGTTGCTGGAATCACTTTAAGGGTTACTTTGAGGTATTTCCCCCATGTTAGCTTTACATTGTTGTTCTTAATAATATGAAACCATATCAGTGTCGCTAGCGTCCCGGTAGGTAGTAGGAGGGATCCAAGATCACTTCCGATAAGATTCGCCACATAGATCACTTTTAATGTTAAGTCATTTATGTCCATGCTCGTGATTGATAAAGTTCCAATCATCAATGCTGGGTGATTATTAAATATATTTGCCATAAAAGCGTTAATTGAGCCGATCACAATCGTTGCATTAAACAGGCTGCTTTGTGCGATTGGTTCTACTAATTTGACAAGGAATGCTGTCAAACCCACTTGATGAAGCCCATATACAATGACATACATAGAGAAAGCAAAAACAAATATGTGCCATGGAACCTTTTTCAGGATATCCTTTGGATTGATGTTCAAGAAGTACCAACGCCAGATTAGAAGCACTGTGGAACTGGTGACAGCAACAAAGGAAATGGGAATGCCAAAGTAGGATGCTACGAAAAGCAGTATTCTTGTTGCAAATACAAAGGTTAATACAAATCTCATCCATTTTGTGTTTTGATTAAATCTTTCATCAATTGGATGTAAAGGAGATAATTGAGAATATTCTAAGCTATGTGAGAAGTATGGAATTTTTTTCGGAATATCCCTTCGGAACAAGAAACGTAATAGCATCAAAAGCACCAGTAACCCTAACATACCTGGGACTAATATCATTTGTGCGTGTTCGAATATACTCATACCAATAATTTTTAATGAGATCAAGTTAACAATGTTACTGACGCCAATTGGAACACTGGAGGCTGTTGCAATTAATGCGCCACTTATTAAATAGGGCAGTCTTTGTTTATTGGTTAATGCTATTCTTTTTAAAATGAGTAATAGTACTGGGGTTGTTATGAGAATACTACCATCATTGTTTATCAACAGGGTCATGGTGAAACATAGCATGTTTGTCAACCAGAAGAGTTTCAATCCAGACCCTTTTGCAATGTTTAAAAGCTTTAAAGCAACCCAGTTAAAAAAGCCTATACTTTCCATTGTTAGTGCCATGACCATTGTAGCAATAATTGTAATAGCAGCTTCAGACACCTTACTCGTAATTTCTTGAATATCATTAACGGATACACTACCACTTATGAATACTATGAGAGCACCTAATACTGCTGGAATCGCCTCATGTAAACCACGAGGCCGCCATAAGATTAGAATAATTGTCATTGCAAAAGCTGCAAATGTAACGATTGCTGAAAAATTCATTATCAAAACGGATTCTCCTTTCAATATTTTTTGTTATCATGGAAAATTTTCACCTCTTTGATTTTGTTTACTATAACTTGTACTCTATATATACGTGACTTGAAAAATACGAGGTAGGTAATCTATCCTATGTCAGAAAAAAATCCCGCATCTATCTTGCCGGTACAAGGAACCCTACAAGATAGTATCCTAGAATTATTTGGCTTTCCGCTTCAAAAACACAATTGCTTCAGCAATAAATCACATTCGTGTACATAGGCTACACGCAAGAGCAACTGGAAGACTCACTGAATAAGTTGTAGTGTAGATAAAGAAAGAACCTAAACCATAATCGGTAAAGGTTCTTTTTCTAGGGGTGGTTGTCACTGCTATTCGTTTGTCTAATGACATTATTACTGTATCGATTGAAATACTGTGACTAATCACTTGGCTTCGTTTGTGCGAGGGGACTGACTCCGGTTCTAGCATTCCTCTCGCATCACAATCAATTGCCATTAAATTTTTTCTTTGCTTAAAATTAAAAACCTCCTGCGATATTCTGCCTTAGGTCAAATGTATACTTTTTTCAAAAAGTACGTTACTACAATGATTGCGATCCTCATTTTTTCATCGTCCCCGTTACAGAAAAAACTTTACAAATCTGCTTTTACAAAGTTCATCATGATATAATATTT
>JAVBKB010000221.1:0-5005 GCA_031554275.1 Caryophanales bacterium
CAATTCAAAAAAAACTCCCTTTTTTAAAAAAACTCATAATTCATCTTGCGAACTAAGAGATAATACTTGAGTAATTTGTAAAAGTGCGATAAATTAGTACCAGGTGCTAATTATTTTGAAGGAGTTTTTATCATGAATATTAATTTGACTGAAAAAACAGTAGTAATAATGGGTGTTGCTAATAAGCGTTCAATTGCTTGGGGTATTGCCCGATCATTGCATGCAGCTGGCGCTAAGCTGATTTTTACATATGCAGGTGAAAGATTTGAACAAAGCGTTCGTGATCTTGTTGCAACTTTGGAAGGGGCGGAAAACTCACTGGTACTTCCCTGTGATGTGACAAGTGATGAAGCAATCACAACTTGTTTCGCAGCTATTAAAGAGCTGTCTGGAAATATTGACGGAATCGCTCATTGTATTGCATTTGCAAATCGTGAGGAGCTTGAAGGCGAATATATGAACACCTCAAGGGATGGTTTTCTATTAGCTCTGAATGTGAGTGCATATTCATTAACAGCTGTTTGCAAAGCTGCAAGAGACATGATGAATGATGGTAGTAGCATCGTCACATTAACCTATTTGGGTGGCGAGCGAGTTGTTCAGAATTACAATGTGATGGGCGTTGCAAAGGCATCACTGGAAGCAAGTGTGAAATACCTAGCCAATGACCTAGGGCCTCAGAATATTCGGGTCAATGCCATTTCAGCTGGACCTATTAGGACACTTTCTGCAAAAGGGGTTGGAGATCTGAACAGCATTCTCCGAGTGATGGATGAAAAAGCACCACTTCGTCGCCCGAATACTGCTGAAGAAGTTGGCGATACTGCTTTGTTTCTATTCAGTAGTCTATCAAGAGGCATCACTGGAGAAAACATTCATGTAGATTCTGGCTTTCATATCATGTCGCTCTAGAGATTGTAACCCGAAAATTTGAAATACTCTTAAAATGCGTGAAAAGTACCGTAGCGCTTGGTAGAGCTTGCTGAAGTAAAGAATGATGAGTGAGGAAATCATGCAGATCCAAGTAGCACTTGAGGAATGGCTCATCCTTAATCAATACAGCTAGAGCTAGACGTGATGGTAGCAGAAACTAATCAACTTCTGTGATATTTCGTTAAATTTTTGTGTACAGGTATTTGAATAAAAAATACTTCTCTGCATATCATTTTGCGAGGGTGAAGATAATGGACAACATTGAAAACGCATTGGTAAGCAGACAGTTTCTACAGGATCGTTTGAAAGAGGAAGAAGTTGTCGAAATAGATGATTACTTCTCTGATTTTGCGATCCCTTATTCATCTGAAGCTTTTTTTCAACCTGAAGGTCAATTTGTGAACACGCTGGATTCAAGACCACTGATATCAGAACCAAGCACATTTTCACCTGTTGAGTATGTCACCAGACAACTCCAACAGAACGTAAATGCCAGCAAACCTTTTCTTGCTTTTACAAGTGTCAAAATTGAAGAAAAAAAAGCAAATCGACTGGAAAGTGTCGAAGATCAAATCAATAAAATGCTACAAAAGTCCTCCATTCGAAAACGATCGCAATGTGCTTTGTATGTAGAGGATCGGGTTTATCGCGGCATAATTGAAAGGCTTGAAGACGGTCAGGTCTTTCTTAAGGAGAAATTCGGCATGATCTGGAGACAAATCCCGCTTGAAGAAATTTACAAAATCAAAGTCTTTGAACGTTAGCAGCTGCTAAGAAGTTAAACTAATGAAATATTTGTTAAAAATAGCGAACTGATCGTTAAAAAATCCAAATATTTTAGCTTCGACATTGGAGGATTGCCGCTCTGATAAGGGTCAATATGCAAAGTACTCAACGCAAATGTTCAGGAACTTAAATTACTTGGATTTACTCCAAAATCGTTCAACAATCCTCTTGGATTAGCTTCGAAATCGATCAAATCAGCAGCACAGACTGTAGACAAAAACGCTTGTAACAGCGGGAATGTCTACAGTTTTTTTGCATAAACGGCATCAATTTACGCAAACTATTTTAAAAAGGTGGTGCCAACATGCCTGTAGTAAAAGTAATTGTGTCAGTGATCATTCTTTTCCTCCTCACCTCTTGTTCTCCTGACTCAGACAGTAAAAACGCAAAGGCCTCGCTGTTTAAAGCAGTAAATCCTGAACCTGTCTTTATTGGCGGAGAAAAAGCACCCCTAACTGACATAAAGAAAGAAGTCGAATCCTTCGAAGAGCTTTTTGATGTGGCAATTATTCAAAATGAACAGCAAATTCTTGTCGCTTATAAAGTGAAGCATATGCAACGATTTCGCATGAAAGACATTGAACGGGACTTGAAAAAGGATTTACAGGGTAAATTTCCTGGTAATGAGTTCCTTGTTTCTAGTGACATGAAAATCTTTTTAGAAGCAGTTGAATTAGAAACCCATGTCCATCATCAGGATTATCCCAAGAGCAAAGCAAAGAAATGGTTTAGAAATATTGTCGATTTAGAAAAAGAAACAACGTAACCCAATTGTGAAAATTGTTCAATATTTTGAACGTTATAACCTAACTAATTAAGAGGTACAACATGAAAAAGGATCTTAAACCAGAACAAGTGCAATATCAATTGTTACAGCAAAAATACGAAACCCCACGCCCAGTTCTCCTAAACTGCTTCCGCGCTTTTATAGTAGGTGGACTCATTTGTATCATTGGGCAAGGTATTTCGTTGCTATACATGTTTTATTTCAATTTCACTGAGCAAACTGTTGGGAATCCAACAGTTGCAACATTAGTTCTCATATCGATGTTCCTTACGGGATTTGGTATCTATGATAAGATTGGTCAGTTTTCTGGAGCGGGCTCTGCTGGTCCCGTTACCGGCTTTGGAAACGCAGTGATTTCTGCAGCAATTGAACACAAAACTGAAGGCTTTGTGCTTGGTGTTGGTGGGAACATCTTTAAATTGGCAGGATCTGTGATCGTATTCGGGGTATTTTCTGCCTTCGTCGTTGCACTCCTCAGAACAATTTGGAATTCACTTATGTAGGGTTTAAAATTTTATAAAAACGGTGGTGTGAACATGTTAAAGGGTAAGCAATCATGGCGATTTAATAACCAGCCTGCGATTCTTTCTACTGGAGTTGTTGCAGGTCCATTTGAAGGTCTGGGTAGATTATCACAGGATTTTGACATCATTTATGATCAGCTGTGGATGAATGAGGATAGTTATGAAAAAGCGAACCGGCTCATGATAGAAGATGCCGTGCAGGTGTCGCTTTCGAAGGCAAACAAACAGAAATACGAAGTGCAGTTCTTCATTGCAGGGGATTTAATCAATCAAATAACCCCAACAAGTTTCGCCGCCCGCACCTCACAAATTCCATATTTCGGTCTTTTCGGCGCTTGCTCAACCTCGATGGAAGGGCTTGCATTAGCAGCCTTCATTGTTAACTATGGAGGGGCAAATCTAATCGTAACTGGTGCCTCAAGTCATAATGCAGCTGTTGAACGGCAGTTCCGCTATCCAACGGAATACGGAGGTCAAAAACCACCAACTGCACAATGGACCGTCACAGGTGCCGGAATGGCAGTTCTGGGTAACAGCACAATGGACATGATAAACCAACCTGTAGTAACTGCTGCCACTATTGGCAAAGTCATTGATATGGGGTTGACTGATCCTTTCAATATGGGGGGAGCAATGGCTCCTGCTGCTGCTGATACTATTTGGACGCACTTCCAAGACTTGGATTTGCCACATGACTACTACGATTGCATTTTCACTGGCGACCTTGGTGCTATCGGGAGTGCAACTGCTTATGAATTACTAACAAATAAAGGGCTGCAGTTACCCCGAGAAAAGTTCAAGGATTGTGGTCTAATGCTCTACCGGGAGGACCAGGAAGTGCAATCTGGCGGAAGTGGTGCTGGCTGTTCCGCAGTGGTCTTCTATGGTCACATTCTAAACGCTATGAAAAGTAGTAACTGCAAGAAATCACTTGTTTGTGCAACAGGTGCTTTGTTATCACCGTTATCTTTTCAACAAGGAGAAACAATCCCCTGTATTGCACATGCTGTAGCGATTGAAATCATTAATTAGTTTTCTACATTTTCTCGTTTTTCTAAAAATTTTTCATAAGGGGTGTTGAGATATGCTCGCAATGTTTTTCTGGGCATTTGTTGTAGGTGGGTGCATCTGCGTGATTGGTCAATTATTATACGATGTGGCGAAACTAACACCAGCACATACACTTAGCTTATTGGTAGTGGTCGGTGCTATCCTCGGCGGATTAGGACTGTATGAGCGATTGATTGACTTTGCAGGTGCAGGAGCAACAGTGCCTATAGTCAGCTTTGGTAATTCATTGGTGAATGGTGCACTACAGGAGTCTAGTCAGCATGGTGTTGTTGGCGTGCTGACAGGGATGTTTGAAATTACAAGCTCAGGAATTTCTGCTGCCGTAATTTTCGGATTTCTTGGCTCACTCTTATTTAAAGCCAAAGGTTAAAATCCGGGTCTCTTGAGGCAATAAAACCTCATTGATGAAGTCCAATTCACTGAAAAAAACAATTCCCATTTCAATCGAAATTGAAATGGGAATTATTTGTTTTGTCTAATCTCAATATGAGGAATTCTTTAGAAACTATTCTTTTCTAAATCCTCTATTGTTTACGACTAGAATTGAAAGTCCTAGGAAGACCAGAAGCATCATTGAGTTAGATGCACTGTCTCCTGTCTTAGGAATCGCGACACCATTTACAGAAATTGAACGGTCGTTTTCATTTTTGTATTCATAGTGTTCGCCATCATAGTTAAATGATAATCTCCCTTTGTTCACCAAAGTTTTATTCTTGCTTGTTTCAGTTACCTTGAAAGTATAGGTAATCTGATCACCAATGCCAAATCCTCTTGGAACTGAATCAAAGTATACCTTGATCTCAGTGATGTACTCTCCATTTGCAAGACTTGGTGCATCGAAGATAAATGGTTTACTAGCATCAACGCTACTATTAATCACCTGGTCGGTACTTTTGTTTGTTGA
>JAVBKB010000180.1:0-10487 GCA_031554275.1 Caryophanales bacterium
GCAACAAAAAATAGTATATCTATGGTCGCACAGTCGAAGGTCCCTCATAAAGAATTGCAAGGATTAAATGGGAGTCAGTTGCAAGATAAGCTGTTTCTTGAAAAGGAGATCAATTGGAATGATCTCCCTGCTTGGCAGAAACGAGGTGCGTGCATTATTCAAAGTGCAGTTCCACGAGGAGAGTCAACACGGATGATATGGGAAGTGGATGAGAATACACCGATCTTTTCACAGTCGAGAGACTACGTTGAAAGATTTGTCTACTTGGAAGGTAAATCATAATGGAGTGTGTTATTTTAATTGGTATTCCCGCATCGGGGAAATCAACTTTTTGTAAAGATTATTTTTATAAAACGCACTTGCGATTGAATTTAGACATGCTCAAAACAAGGCATCGTGAAAAGCTTTTAATCCAAGCATTTTTGGAAGCAAAACAACCATTTGTTGTGGATAATACGAACCCTACAGTTGAGGATCGCAAGAAGTACATTGAATTTGCCAAAGAGCACAAGTTTCGAGTTGTTGGATACTATTTTGAACCAGATTATGAGGAGTCCATTTCAAGAGATGCGAATCGAGTTGGTAAAGAAGTTGTAACTGAAAAAGGCATCCGAAGCGTGTTGAAGAAGCTGCAAATCCCGAGTTTCGACGAAGGGTTTGATGAACTTAAGGTGGTTCGTGCTGAAAACGGTAAGTTTGTGATTGATGATTTTATTTTGGAATAGGTAAATAGGGAAAGAAAATAGTTCGAATCGAAGTTCAGATAGCGGGAATCAGCTGAGTAATTGCAGTTTCATTAGTAGAAATATTATCTAGTTTCAATGAAGTTAAATTTCACACTTCTTCAGTGCTAAACCAATTTCACAGTAAGATATCGTCTTACCACCAAAAGGAGTCTATCTATGACAACCGTATCCAAAATTCTTAAAAAAGCAGAAAAATTGAATCATGATCAACGTTGGCAATTGATGATTGAATTTGGAAGGAAATCTTTGAAAGATCAAGAGGTTGCTCTGTCACTTAAAGAACTGGCTAATTCTGAGATTCACTATGAGCGGTTATTGGCGCTAATGTCTCTGCAAGGTTCTTTCAATAAGGAATTGATTATCAAATTCTTGAACGATCCTTCTGCAATCGGGTTGTTTGCAGCGGTCAGACTAGCAGCAAGGCATTTGGAAACGGAGCAATTAGTCTCGATTATTCCGCTATTATCCAAGAGTAAGCGCTTGGATATTTATCAACAATTGGTTAAAAATAGCCGTGCTGGAGTAAATGATCTCGTCTACGAATCATTAGGAAGTCAAAGTAAAGTAGACATTCTTCCTTTTACTACTGAAACATTTTTCAGGGAACACGCAAATCATGAAACATTAGAGATGATTGAGTACAAGAATTGGAGTCTCTTAGCAAAACGTTTTCCTAATACAACTTATGAATTTTTACAAGAAAATCTCAAGAAATCTAGCGAGCTTTCATGGACAGTACGGTTAGCTGTTTCGGTAGCATTAAGGGGTCTAGTCAATGTTGCACCCGAAAAAGGGTTAAGTTTAATTAGATCTTCAATGGGATGTATGAATCCACAGAGCTTGCCTCTTAATTCTTATGCCAGTTTGTTTCCAAATGAGGTTGCAGAATTAATTCTTACGTATCCAACTCCTATTTCAGTGTCATTACCAGTCAGCGTGCTTCGGCGCCTTAAGCAAGAAACATTGGCTGGATTAGTGGCAAAAGGTGTGTTGGTTGATTTTGTAAAAATTTTCCCGAAGTTGTTCCCAGAACAACGTGCCGATTTGTATCAATCTAGCGGGGAGGCATGGAGAAGTACAAATGGAGAGTTGCCATTAACCTGTGTTAAAGCGTTACCACGTTCAATTAGGGAAGCAGAAGCGCTTCATGCATTTCACTTAGTAATGTTACAATCGCAACCAACTGTACGGATTCCCTACTTGTCTGTTTTACCATTTTCACAGGCAAAAGAACTCGTTGAGCCATTTCTCTCTCAACCTGATGGGGATTTGCGTGCAGCAGCAGTTGCTTCTTTGGTAGGAAGCGGACGATTTCATGCTGAAGTACTTGATTCTATTCTTGATTTTTGCATCGCTCGCGAAAATGAACAAGATCCAGTGCGATTAGAAATGATTGATACTTTAGCTAAACTTCCAACTAGTCGCTGGTTAGTTGATCATTTGCCTAAGATCAAACTCATTATTGATGCTGCTTTTCGTGCTCGAGATTGTTCAGTTCAAACAATGAATGCTGCATCCCGATTGTTATTAGGAATGATAACAACACAAACTGACTTTGTTCTAGATGAACTTCCATATTTGCTAGAACGAACAGGACGCTTGAGTGTTCCAAATCTAGAATCACGATTATCGAATACTGAAATGCAGCAGCTAGCTACCCGTTTATTACCATTGCTGAGAACATGGATAAAAAGAGATAGCGCGCATTTAGTACAATCACTAATGTTCTCCTTTGGACGCAGAGCCAAAGCTGTCCCAGAATTTTGTCAGCTGATGGTCGAGTTAACGAGTGACAAAAGAGGGCATGTTGCCCGTATTGGTTTGCAAGGCCTTGTGCAAATGGAATTTACAAATGAACTTAAAGAACTTATTCCAGAGCTAATCAAAAAAGATAACAGCTGGATTCAAGTAGAATATGTCGCACAATATTTGCATCAAGCGCAACAAAGTCTGCTGACACCATTTTTGCAACCACAAATTTATAAAGGTCGTTTCAGCAGCGGGAGGACGGCCATATTGCCTGGTTTTGATCGGGGGTTTGTTCGTTGGACAGCTAATCAACAAAACCTTTACGCAAATGGATTACAAGGAATTGTGAATAGTTCGAAGCGGAATGCTTGGGAGCTTTATCAATGTGTCAGCCGTTTGAGTGCGATGCCATCGGTAGAAATAACACCCCTTGTTAGGCTTGCCCAATTAACTACCAAAGATATTGCATTAAGGGATAAGTCTATTGAAGCGCTTGGTAGAGTTGATGCCGGTAAGGGTATCCCGACGTTATTGATGGCACTAAATGATGCGCGTGCTCGCGTTGCCATTTATGCATTACGTCGCTCATTTGTGAACATGCCTGAAAAGAGCGCTTTGCCACTTCTTTCTGGAATCTCAAGTAATAAAGTAACTGTATTGAAAGAAGTGATTCGATTAATCGGAGAGTTTGAGGGAAGAGATGCTTATCTGCAGCTACAGCATTATGCGGAAAGTGAGAATTTGCATCCTGATGTAAATATTGCTTTGCTACGTGCCTATTGGCAGTTCCTGCATATTGATGAGGTTTGGGATTTTTTTCATCGAGCAGCAACTAGTGAACGAGTAGCAACAGCGCGCTCAACGATTCGAATTCCACAAGAGGGACTTTCTCAAGCTGGTCGGAAAAAGCTAAGTAATCATCTTGCGTTACTATTACAACACTCAGATGCTGGGATAAGAAGAGAAACACTGGAGCGGCTAGTCTCAATGCCTATTGGCTATTCGGATCAATCAATGTGTGAAACCCTTGCTCAGTTGCTAGAGGACTGCGATCGTAACATCTGTAGACTTGCTGCTGAGGCAATGTTAGCAATGTTTGTAACACAAAAAGATTGTGATTTAGTGAAAATATTTGCGAAAGTAACCAACGTCAAATCATTAATAGCAATCGTAGATGCTTTTAATACGCGTAAAAATATTAATTATCATAGCTTGCAAACTTGTGCTGAAGAGCTTGTACACGCTTTACTAGAAAGACGATGGCAACCAGCTCAATGCTTGCGATTAGCAATGTTGATTTTGCCGCCTCAAACCATTCTGGCTTTGATTAAGCAGCTAGATGAGCAGGGATTACTTCACCCAGGTGTCGTGGAATCTGGGTTAAAAGAGTGGGGTATCGTAGTTAGAACACAGAATCAACAAGTTCTTGAGGAAATTGAGGCTCAGCTAAGGTTAGCAGCCAGTACAGAACAGCGTCGGTTTGGCTTAGGTTTACTGACGGAATTAACAAATCAATATGGCTGGACCTATGAGCAACGAGCTCAACTTGTTGACTATCAGAATGACAAGGCACTATGGATTTCGGATTTAGCAGAACTGATTGAACCACCAATATCATTAAATGTTCCGGATGGAATTTAAAATCGGAAAAGAGATGAATTGAGGCCATGGAAAACAGGGTCGCAACAATGAACAGACTCACATACAAAATAAATGATTCTCTTGGATTTAAAATCTATCCGCGCAAATTTGGCGATAAACTCAAGGAAATTGATAGTGAGCACTTATTTCAAATCGGATATGCCGATTTCCAAGAAATACTTCAGCAGCATATTGAAATTATTTATCCATTGCATCATGGAGAGACAAATAAGTTATTTAGTCATTTCGAAGTTTGTCTTGAGAACGTCATTCCTAAGTGTGAGTGGATGAAGATTCTTGAAAGTATTTATCAAGTCGACTATTCACAGAATAAGATATTAGAAGCGTTTGTTGATTCTTTTTGTACTAAATTGGACGGTTTTTTCGAATGGGCTGATGAAGTGCGAATTGATGGTGAGGCAAGTAAAGATTTGCAAATTGCTATTTCAAAAAGGGTTTCAACCAACAAAGAAGCAATTGCTTACGCTGAAGAAATATCATATATCTACTACTCGCGTATTAATTTGGAAGAATACGATGCAGTGGTGAAGTATGAAAGTGAGAAGGAATTATGGACAGTTTATTACTCATTAAAAGCTGAAGTGCCAGCGGGTGAAGAATACCGCAGTTGGATGTATCAGTTTCAGGGTGGCGGCGGACCTTGTTTGATTTTTACAAAGAGTGGGATCATTATTGCCATGTACTTGATGAAATAATTGTTTAAGGGTGAATTCATGGGTGTTATGAAAAAGGGTAAGCGCAAGATAATTGTTGATAATAAGGTTTTTTGGTGGTTTGTTGAGGACGATAGTTGGAGTGAGCCGACAGCACAAATTATTGCAGACGACCATTCTCTAATTGCAAATTGTAATCTTTATTGTCCAGTTCTAAGAATCACTAAGGATAAAGTGAAAGGGAGACGATCAGTTCCTGTGCCAGAAAACGTGGGAGAAATGGTTTTCACTCCACAATTCATTTCTCAGCTTATTCGACTAACTCTTGAGTAAACTGAGTAGTAGACTTTGATGATTTATCATAGATGAAAAAAGATAGGGTGAAGTTAACTGATGAATGTTGGTGATATTTACGCATTTTACAACGAGCGGATGGGTTGCTACAATGCCTGTCAGATTACTTGTTTTAAACAGGAAACTGATAAGCGATCATTGTGATAGATTTGATAAATGCAGTGAATAAACAATCACCAAATCTTGATCATTTCGACGATTCAATTGAAATCACCATTAACCAGAATAATCACTTGCATGTATCACTTGAGCATAAAAAATCAGAGAGAATGTTTCTGCTGTTCTACAATTCATATAGGGAAGAGTACTTTGCGTTTTCCAGAACCCTCTGCAACTTTCCGACTGGGGCGATGCCATATTGAGAATGACACTGTTTCAGTGCAAACATTTGATGCGGAGCTTGATGAAGACAAAGATGAATATAAAACTGAAGTGGAGAGAAGTTTTGAATGGAAACTTGATTTGCCACCTGTTATCATGAATGCTGTTAATCAGCTTCTAGCAATTGCTTTTCATGGGTGTGGAGAAAATCCACTGGTTGACATATTTTCCGCTGAAACTGCACCAAACGAATTTGGTTTTAAAGTGAGATCGAAAACAGGTGAAATGTGTATAACTAATACAACTGGCTTGCTTAAACGGTCCCTTAAGAGAGTTAGTCATTGACATTGAGAAAAACTGTTAGTCATTGACATTGAGAAAAACTGTAGGTTTGACATTGAGAAAAACAATGTTGATTCGAAAGAGATGGAATGTGATAATGGAGTGATGCAGGTAACTTTTGAAAAACGACAGTTCCAGATAATGATTCATGCAGATGATCGTAAGTACATTTGGAAAGATGATCAGGAAACAAATGAATTGGTGAACTTTCGAAAGGAAGAACATCCCGAGAACACGCTCTGTTCAAGTACTACAGTGTTGTTCCAAACAATCAGAGATTTTGCTTTGAAAATCGAGAAAGATCGTTTGTTTGTAGAAATCACTTAACCAACTTGCTGTAGGCGTTTTTTTAGAAGATGAATGATTATTGTAATCAATTTAGGAGTGTTAGTGTGTCAGATGAATTTGTCATGTTTGTTGAAGATAGTTTTAACATTACCAACCGAGGTACAGCTATAGTTGGGAATTATAAAGGAAAAATCCGAATTGGAGATAGGATTAGCGATTTTTTTGGAAATACAATAGAGGTAACTGGGATGGATTTCCCTAGAAGTTCTTCAAGTAGGCCAAATGACGATTTAACAACTCTTCTTTATTCGTCTCCAAAGTATGAGAAGGGTTATTTTAATAACCGTCATTTGTTTTCCGAAAAAGACTTCACTTTTCTTTTCTGTTCAGATCCATTTAATAAAAATGAGCCAGATATTGATTATGTTGAGGAATACAACGCCGCAAAGAAACTTGGTTTTGAAAGTAAACTATTTAATTTTGATGATTTTGTTTTTGATGGCAGTTTGAAAATCAAGTCAGCTGATAAACCGACAGCGGTTATTTATCGAGGTTGGATGATGACTGTGGAGCAGTATGCTGATTTTCACAGAAAAATGATTCACTTAAACTACTATTTGGTTAATAGTCCGGCGCAATATAGAAGTTGTCATCACTTGCCAGAATGGTATGATCAAATTTCTGATCTTACGCCGAAATCTGTTTGGGCACCAGCTTTTGAAACAACTACTTTAGATCTTTTATCAGCGCTAAAAGGCAGACCACTAATTGTAAAGGATTATGTGAAGTCTAGAAAGCATGAGTGGTTTGATGCTTGCTACATTCCAAACTCAAATGATTTGGAACAGGCACTTACTGTTATCGAAAATTTTGTTAATAGGCAAGGTGAGCACTTAGTTGGTGGCGTTGTACTCCGAGAATATGTCGCACTTCAAGAGTCAGGACACCATCCCAAAAGTGGGATACCGCTACACACCGAATTCCGATTATTTGTAATGGATGGACGGATTCTAAGTTGTATTTCTTATTGGCAAGGAGAAAGAATCAATGAAATCCCGGAAGAGTTTATGGTAATAGTCGAGAAAACGAATAAAATTGGTAGTCCGTTCTATACGGTTGATATTGCAAAAACAGTTGATAATCACTACATTTTAATTGAAGTGTGTGACGGACAAGTTTCAGGATTGCAAGATCTACCTGCAGAAGAGTTCTATGCGAGTTTCCGGCAGATGTTTGTTGTTTAGATTGCCAGAAAGTAGCCTGTTTCTGATTTTGTAGAAATTACGATAGCTTATTTTGCATATAAAAAATTTCTTGAACCTCAAACCCTTCTGCATTCACCAGTTTGTTTAGTTGCGCCTCAATAATAGGACGCCATAAAGTTTGTTCGGTTCCAAAATATGTTACTTCAATAGCCATTTGCTTACCTTTCTTCACTCGTCGCCAAATTCCAACAATTCGACTATCAACAATAATTAAGGCTTCGCAATGACCATTTTTCGTCATGATGTGCGGCTTATAACAGGGATCAACAATCCAACTCATATCTTTGTAGGATAGAATTGCCTGATCAAATTTGCCTGTTAGATAAATTCCCTGTTCAAGGGATGCAAATTGCTGATAATCTGACTTGACCAAGTAATAGACGGTATCTTCGACTTCAATTTCCATACATTCTTCATGAAGCAACTTTAAGGCTTTGCGAATTGGTGTTAGCGCAATCCCACTCCAATAGGCGAAATCAGCGATTGTAGCTGGCCCATATCCGACAAGATATCTAAGCAGAAGTCTTGATAACCAGATGGATTGTTCATCACCATCCAATCGCCATTCTCGATAATCTCCAAGATACATGCGATGCTGATAAATCCGCTCCAAATCATTTGTTGGTAACAAGTATAGGATGCCATTCATAGTTGCTTGCGCCAATACTCCATACACAATTTGTTTATCCTTGCAGCCAATCACTTCCTGTAATTCCTCTCTGCTCACCATTTGTTTCGTGCGAGCATAGGCATCCACCTTCGCAAGTGCCACATCAATATCCAAGCCAGCATTTTTCGCTAAGTTACGCATAACACCGAGTCGTGTTGAAAACACTTGCGCAATTAGTTCCCAATCACTCGCTAAATAGGTATGCAAAGTGAAACGATTTCCCCATAGCTTGATCAAAGTCCGATCATCATAATGCATCTGAATTGTGTCAATATTACTATTTTCTACATGGGTAAGAAATGTCATCACCGCAGGCTGATGTGCCTGTGACTGTATAGCGATTCTCTGATCCATGAAATCAGTTATATCTCGGTAATTTGTTGCAACGCCTAATTTCTGAAATCGAACCTGACTAATTTGCTTTTTATCCCACATCTGAATTCCTCCATATCCTACTGTATTATCTTATCTAATAGTTTTGAATTCGTAAATGGATTATGAAAATCACAGTTGTTTACAGCAAGCTACTGTTGAACCATCAAAAAAGTGAAACCTCCTGCCCATTGGCACTTTTATCGAAGTCGTTTTGATACTACAAGTGTGGCTACACCAATCAATAAGACGCCCATGATGGCAGGTGTAGTGTGGCTAACGATTGAGTACAATTGTCCACCAATTATCGGCCCAATTACTCTCGCTAGCGATTGAATACTTTGAGAGCTACCTTGGATTCGACCTTGTTCGCTGGCGTTAACAGATTTTGAAAGCATGCCATTAAATGCTGGACCAAAGATTGAATCACCGAACCCGAAGAAAACCATACCGATGATAAAAATAGGGTAAAACGATGTGAATGCGGAAACAGCGATAAAGATATAACCAAGGATCTCGCCTATCAACCCTATTTGGGCGATTTTTTTATCTGTCAAAATTTTAAGTAATCGTGGCATAATGATCGCTTGTGAGAAGATGTCAAGCACCCCGATTATTGAAAATGTCAGCCCAATAAGTACAGGCTTCCAAGCAAATGTATCGATTGAAAATTGAGCGAAAATGGCTTGTAGTGATCCATTTGGAACCCAAATTAGGAATCCGGAAATCAGTAGCCATTTAACAGATGTAAAGGAAAAAACATTTAGTAATTGACTAAATGGATTAAGCTGTTTGGCAGAAATGCTTGTGGATCGTTTGGACTTTTCAAGGCTTTCAGGCATAAAGAAATATCCATATAGCGCATTGAGTAATGTGATTACAGCACCAGCGTACATTGGGACACTATTTCCAAAAGTTGCAAGTGCGCCCCCGATTGTTGGTCCAAGAGAAGTGCCAATCCCGACAATTGCACTAATCCAGCCAAAATATTTGGTGCGATCTTCGGTAGATGTGATGTCAGCAAAGTAAGCAAAGATCGCTGAGATTTCGCCTCCAGTCAATCCTTCAATGATTCGTCCAAGAAAGAGAACCCAAAGCGCTCCTCCAAAACCAAATATTAAGTAGCCAAGCGCAGAACCGAGTAAACTAATAATTAAAACAGGACGACGACCGTATCTGTCACTTAATGTGCCTAAGACTGGGGCAGCTAAGAATACAGAAAGCGCGTATATAGAAGTAAGCAATGTTACTGATGTAGCCTGACTGCTTGGGTTACTAGTATAGGATTTAACTAAGAAAGGCAAAACAGGGATGACAATCGTCAAGCCAAGTCCTGTTAAAAAGACTGAGATAAATCCAAATGTTAGTGCATGTTTATTGATTGAAGTATTCAAAGAAGTTCCCTCCGCTGTGTTATTGTTTCTGTGTCAACAAAAACAGAATACTCTGTTATTGTTTCCGTGTCAACAATAAAAGCGAAAAAATTATCACTTGCTCAGTGATATTTCAGTGATAATCACTTACTCAGTGATATTTTTTAAATGATGTCTATACCGACCAATGAAACGGAAAATGGTATCAAATTCATCATTTGTCATGTTTTTGAAAACCGCTTTGTCGCGATCAAGAAACGACTTATGCAATTCTTGGTGTATATTATTTATTTGCTGCCCAGTAGTTGTTAGTTGGAAATAAATCTCTTTTTTATTGGTATTTGATTGATAACTCTCAATAATATTTTTGGTCATCATCTTTTTGGCTATCTTACTGATAGCACCTCGAGTCATATAGCTTGCAGCCGCAAGTTTTGTTACATTTGCATTAGGGATTAGAGCGATTTTCTCAATTAATTCTATCTCATTCAATGTAAATTCACTTAATTTCGATTCTAATTCTGGTTTATTTAGCCAGATGATCTCGTTGCATAAATCCATAAGCTCACTCATTAACTGCTGACTTTTATCCATGATTGCAACCTCCTGATGAATGCCAGTATACCTAAGTTTTGTTTCTTTGGCAACCAAAACTGGATCTGTTTTGCTATATTGAACATCCATAAATGTTA
>JAVBKB010000154.1:0-7322 GCA_031554275.1 Caryophanales bacterium
TAATTTCCTAGGATTCCTCGTCTTTGAAAATTTTATCGGGAGTTTTAAGTGTCCTTTCTAACGACAATTGATTATCTTATTTTGCAGGGATGGCGGATTGGGTCAAGTTGATCTGATGTCATTTATATCCCCGAATCACCATTATCATTGATAAACACATACAGATGAAGCAATCATTTTCTTCATATCATCCACAACCGATGCAGGCGCAAGAATTTTGGCTTTGTTTCCAAACTGGAAAATCCATGAGAAGAAGGCAGGACTTACAGCTACTTTTGCTGTGAATTGAAAGTGAGTATCAGTTATTGAATGAATGAGAACATCTTTACCGAAGCGATCAATGACAACATTGATTAGCGGTTTCTCAAATTGGATCGTGACAGAAATGTTTGTCCCACCAAACATGCTGAAAACACGTTTCTGGTAGTCAGCAGCATTGAAACTGTCATCCTCGTCACCACTACTGCTTGCCTCATCCAGAATTTCGATGTCTACCATTTTGTCAACTCGAAAATGAGTGAGCCCATCATGTTTGTGATAATTGGTAATGAGGTAGTAGTTTTCATCATCCCAACTCAGTGCGTAGGGACTAACAATGTACTGCTCGCCGTTATTACGAAACTGAATATCCTTTTCGACTGTGTATTCGAAGTACCGAAAAGCGATTTTCTTCTTTAAAGAGATGGCATCGTGAAGTTTATCAACATTTGCGAAGATTTCCTCATTTACCGCCTTTATGCGATTAACAACAAAAACCTGCCTTGCTAATTTCTTCGCTTCAGCCAAACTGGTCAAACTAGAAATTTTCTTAATCAGATTTTGGCTTTTTTCGAGGGTAATGAACTTTGAGGATTGCACGGCATCAACGAGTAACTTTAGTTCT
Source organism: Caryophanales bacterium (assembly GCA_031554275.1). Classification (GTDB taxonomy): domain Bacteria; phylum Bacillota; class Bacilli; order JARBTR01; family JARBTR01; genus JAVBKB01. The sequence goes on from JAVBKB010000154.1 coordinate 884, forward strand.
GCGTTCTCAAAGGTTCTTTTGCTCACACAGTATTGATCTTCATGCATGGTTATCGTGAGTCCAAATTGTTGTAACTGCCCAATTTCAGATTTCACATTTCGTTTTGTAGCTTCTAATCCAAACAATTTCATTTTTTCAATGAGTTGGTCGATTGAGAGACGATTCGCTTCATCGGTTTCTTCTAATAAAACCTTCATCAAATACAAAATTCTCATTTCAATCGCTCCTTTCATGATGATTTGAATTCAAAAGATTTTCACCAAAAATGTATGCAATATAGAAACTCAAAGCTATTTGAAGCAATTCACTGTTCATCTCAGAAGCCCATCCAAATCAAGATCCGATCCCTGATCCAGAAGCACTAGAAATTCCAATAATGATGGCTATTTCCAATAATGTTGGCTATTTTCTTAGTTCTAACACTAATTCTTTATTGGGTGTTACATAAATTGTTTTTTGGTGGTCATAGATGACATAGCCTGGTTTAGCCCCATTTGGCTTCTTGACATGAGCAATCTGTGTGTAATCTACTGCCACATTACTTGAGTCACGGGCTTTACTGAAGTAAGCAGCAAGTGTTGCTGCTTCCAAAATAGCTGTTTCCGATGGAGTTTCATGCTGAATGACAACATGTGAGCCTGGAATGTCTTTGGTATGAAACCAAATCTGTTGCTTGCTTGCAAGTTTCATCGTCAAGAATTCGTTTTGCAAATTGTTTTTGCCAACTAATATTTCGAAGCCATCTGATGAACTGTACTTTTCTAATTGCGGTTTGCGGTTGACTTTCTTTTTCTTACTTGTACGTGCACGTAAATATTTTTCGTCCTCTAACTCTTCTCTAATTTCCAGCAAATCCTTTGGTGAGGCAGTGGAGAGTTGCTGCTGTATTCCCTCTAAATAAGAGATTTCTGCTTCAGCTAATTTCGATTGCTCATGAATATATTGCACTGATTTTCTTAGCTTTTGATATTTTGTGAAATAGTGTTGTGCATTTCCGTTTGGTGTTCTTAACACGTCGAGTGGAATACGAATTTCTGGTTGCAACTCGTGATAATAATCAGAAACAATTGCCTCTTTCATTCCTTTTGTAATGACATGCAGATTTGCTGTCAATAGCTCGCCATATTTCTTATAGATATCTGCTTTGTCAGTGTCTTTTAACTGCTTCTGTAGCTTAGAAAGCTTTAATTCGTTTTTCTGTTTCTCGTTTTGAAGTATCTTTTCAAAATCCTGTGTTTGTTGCTTTACTCGATCTCGTTCCGCTTTCCCGAAGTAGAAACGATCTAATAATGTGCTCAAGCTTTCGAACTGCTGCACCTCTTGGGCTTTAGGAAATGGCCAGAGGTAGAAAACCTCTTTACCAGCTACCTGCATGATTGCAGGTAAATATTGATGCGCTTTAGCTTTTTGCATGGCAGTAATGAATGCCGTTTCATCCGTCAGTGTCTTTGCAAACTGTGGAGATAGCCCAGCAAACCGTTCTACAATTATTCTCTCAGATTCAATTGTAGTGAAATTCACCTGATTGAGATCGGTCGTATCCGCTTCTAGTGGATTGCTTTTTTCCTGCTTAGGAGGTGCTAGATAAGGCTGACCTGGGAGAAGAATTCGCACCCGATTTGAGGCAAGTGATATATGTTTCAGGCAATCTAATATCATCGTTCTCTCTGGGTCAACAAGAAAAACATTACTATGTTTACCCATCAATTCAACAATCAAAAGTTTATTGCACAGATCTCCAATCTCATTGCGGCCTTTAATCACAAAAATAATAATCCGCTCTAAATCTGGTTGTTTAATTTCCTCAATTGTGTAACCCTCCAGATGCTTTCGCAGGAGCATACAAAACATTGGCGCCTCGCTTGGGTTTTCAATACTTTCATTCGTGATTTGCACTCTCGCATAGCTTGAATGAGCCGAAATTAACAGTCGCTGATTTCTTCCATTCGCTCTTATTAGAAACAGCAATTCATTTTGTGAAGGCTGATGAATCTTATTAATTCTTCCACCTAGGATATTGTTATTTAGTTCATGAACCATACCTCTTGTAAAAAGTCCGTCAAATGCCATCGCTAAATCCTCTTTCAAAACGAATTAAAATTTTCTCACATTATATCATTTTTTACCTACTTAAGAATAATGTTTAGTTAGGTGATCTATTTGAAAATCACCCATAATTCAAATGCGTTGTGCAATAAGGAGTTTATTTCTATATAAAAACAGCTTACTCCTTTAAATTTTATTGAGAAAACCGGAGACTGAGGCAATTGCATAGAAAGCATCCGTTTTCCAATAGACTAATCAACCATTTTCTGAAATTGAAAAAATATTTCAAACGATTCCGTTGTTATCAGCATGCGATACAGATTCGTCATTAGCAGCATGTGATGCAATAAAATTACAATGCAATTTTTTAAGTACAAGCAGGAGGTATTTTTGTCATGAAAGTGCAGGAGATGAATGTAACGCAGCTCGAAAGTTTTTTAGATATCAAGATTGGACAAGGTTTAGCAACTGGTGATGCATCAGAGCGGCTAAAGAATGATGGCTATAACGAACTAACTGAAGGCAAAAAGCAATCTGCTATTAAGCTTTTTATTAACCAGTTCAAGGATTTCATGGTGTATGTGTTGGTTGTTGCAACAATTATTTCGGGATTTCTAGGAGAAATGATTGATGTCTATGCAATCATTGCAATCATTATCATCAATGGTTTCTTGGGATTTTTACAAGAAAAAAAAGCAGAGAAATCCATGCAGGCATTACGTGGCCTGTCATCACCACAAATGCTAGTGCTTCGCGATGGTAATTGGATGAGAATTCCTTCCAAGGAGGCTGTTGTTGGTGATGTGGTGCGGTTTACAACGGGCGACAAGATTGGTGCTGATCTTCGGATTGTGTCTGGAAACTCTTTGGAAATCGAGGAATCTGCGCTTACTGGTGAATCTCTACCAATTTCGAAAACAGCTAGCCCGCAGAGCAGTATCAGTCAGAATCTTGGTGACCAAGTAAATATGGCGTTTATGGGAACGCTGGTTACGAGGGGGACTGGTGTAGGGGTAATTATCGCAACAGGCATGAAGACAGCAATGGGTCAAATCGCAGAGATGATTAATACGACTGAGAGCGGGCAAACACCCCTGCAAGCAAGACTTGAACAATTAGGTAGGGTGTTGATAGTAGCTGCATTATTCCTGACATTGCTTGTTGTTGTTATTGGTATTTACCAAGGCAATCCTCCATATGAGATGGTCTTGGCAGGCGTTTCTTTAGCTGTTGCCGCTATTCCAGAGGGGTTGCCCGCCATTGTGACCGTAGCACTGTCACTTGGTGTGCAGCGAATGATTCGGCAAAAAGCACTTGTGCGTAAATTGCCTGCCGTTGAAACTTTAGGATGTGCATCTGTCATTTGTTCAGACAAAACGGGGACGATGACTGAGAATAAAATGACTGTAACTAAGTTGTGGGCTGGCGGATCGCTTTGGTCCGTTTCGGGTATTGGTTATGTGCCTCAGGGAGAGTTCACTGCAGAACGAATGGGTATGAATCCCCAGAAAAGTCTACAACAGTTACTGACTCTCGGTGCTGTCTGTAATCACGCAGAGTTAAAAGAAAAAGGTGATAAATATTCAATAGAGGGCGATCCAACTGACGGAGCGATACTAGTAGCTGCGATGAAAGCAGGAATCGACCGCCAATTTATCAAAGAAAAATTTACGATCGTGAAAGAGTTCCCTTTTGATGCAGTGCGGAAATGTATGAGTGTATTGGTGAAGGACCCTGATGGAGGTCAGCTTCTGATTACCAAGGGAGCACCAGATGTCTTGCTAGAACGCTGCGTATCGATTCTTTATGATGATCGTGAATCTTCACTACAAGCAAACCATGTCGAAATGGTTGAAGTCGAATTGCAAGCAATGACTGGACAAGCGTTAAGAACAATTGCAATTGCCTACAAACGTGTACCTGCGAATCATATAATCGAGGATGAAATGTCAGCAGAAAGCAATTTGACTTTCCTAGGATTACAAGGCATGTTTGATCCACCAAGACCAGAAGTAAGAAATGCTGTGAAGAAATGTCGTGAAGCGGGGATCAAGACAGTCATGATAACTGGAGATCATCGAGATACTGCTCTCATGATTGCCAAAAAGTTAGATATATTTCAAGCGAATGATCAAGTGCTAACAGGCCGTGAATTGGATCAGATTTCTGATTTTGAATTACGAGAAGTTGTTGAGTCAGTGAGTGTTTTTGCACGGGTAACGCCTGAACATAAATTGCGAATTGTCAAAGCTTTTCAGAAGCGAGGTCATATTGTTGCGATGACAGGTGATGGTGTGAACGATGCACCTGCGATTAAAGCTGCTGATATCGGCATTTCAATGGGGATTACGGGGACAGATGTTGCCAAAGAAACTTCCTCGCTGATATTGATGGATGACCATTTTGCAAGCATCAAATCTGCCATCAATGAGGGCAGGAACATTTACGAAAACATTCGTAAATTTATCCGTTATTTATTGGCTTCAAATGTTGGAGAAATCCTTGTGATGCTATTTGCCATGATCATGGCGTTACCGCTACCTCTTGTGCCAATCCAAATTCTTTGGATTAACCTAGTTACTGATGGCCTGCCTGCTATGGCATTGGGACTTGATAAACCTGAGGAAAACGTCATGAAAAGACCACCTCGGTCTGCTGGAGAAGGTGTGTTTGCACGCGGATTAGGATGGAAGATTATTTCAAGAGGTATCCTGATAGGTGGCGCAACCATTCTGGCGTTTTTATCAACATATCAAAACGATCCAGCTAGATTGCCGCTCGCACAAACAGTAGCTTTTGCAACATTAGTATTGGCACAATTGATTCATGTCTTCGATTGCCGCAGTGAGAAATCGATATTTAGCAGAAACCCATTCGGGAACATGTATTTAGTTTGGGCAGTGCTTTCTTCGCTGGCGCTCATGCTCGTGGTGATGTACTATCCACCTTTACAAAAGGTTTTCCACACTGTCAGTGTTTCACCAAGAGATTGGCTCTTAATTGTTGGTATGGCGAGTATCCCAACATTCCTATTGACAGCGGATTTTTTTGCATCAAATAAGAAAAAACAAGCGAATTATGTTAAAATGGGTTAAGCTTGAACAGAATGTTGAAGCAACACATTTAGAAATGAAGGAAAATCCTGTAGCAGTAAATGATTTTAGACTGATAATTGCAAAATGCCAATGATTTCACGGAGCAATGGTGTTGTTCTGAATTAAACTGGATTCTCGATAAAATAGAGAAGTGAAAGGCTCAAATCCTAATCTGTGGTGACTTTGCTTCTTTCTACATTCTCGTTATGCTTCATTAAATATTTCCTTGCACCGAAGTGATCTACTTTATTGTGAATCAGAATTACAAGGTGTTGAAAGAGGGTGGGCGCTTGATCAATAGCATGACAGGGTATGGTTGCAGTAAGGCGACTTCAGGTTCTGTACAAATCTTTGTAGAGATCAAAACTGTCAACCATCGCTTTTTTGAAATAGTTTTCCGGATACCAAGGCAACTTATGGTCTACGAGGATCGAATCAGAAAGCTAGTGCAGTCAAGTTGTTCAAGAGGCAGGGCAGAGGTATTTATTACGCTGTCAGGCGAAGGTTTAGTGAAGAAAAAACTAGTTGTTCACTGGGATGTTATCGACCAGCTTGACCACGCAGCAAAGCTCTATGATTCTGCGGAGTCGTTATCTTTTGCTGATATTATGCAGCATGACGCAGCAGTTTCCTTTGCAGAAATTGATGATGCGGCTGATGAGTTGTCTGATGCCCTTATGGAAGCAGTCAAGCAGGCAACTGAAGCGCTTTGTATAATGCGCGAGACAGAGGGCGCAATTCTCACCAAGGACTTGGAGGAACAGGCGAGCCTGCTACAGCAAAGACTTAGTGTTGTTAAACAGCACACACCTAAAGTAATTGAACAGTTCAATGAGCGACTAACACAGAAGCTTCAAGAAGCAGTGGGAGCGATCATTGATCAGAATCGTTTGTTGACGGAAATCACGATTTTGACAGATAAACTGGATATTCATGAGGAAATTGCACGACTTGGCAGCCACATACAACAGTTTAATGATGCTTTACAGGAAGTGATCCCAATTGGACGAAAAGCAGATTTTCTCATTCAAGAAATGAATCGGGAGGTCAATACAATTGGATCAAAGTGTAATGACATCAATATTGCCAAAGAAGTTGTTGAAATGAAAACAATACTTGAAAAAATGAAAGAACAAGTGCAAAATATAGAATAATTGCATTTTTGCAGACGAAAGTTTGATTTGGGGAGAGGATGTAGTGGAAAAGGGGTTGTTAATTGTTTTGTCTGGTCCGTCTGGTGTGGGCAAGGGAACAGTTAGACAAGAGATTTTTTCAAATAATGATTTGAAATTCAAGTA
>JAVBKB010000128.1:0-38119 GCA_031554275.1 Caryophanales bacterium
GGTAATTTCAGCTTTGATTTAACTGACCTTAATACAGGAGTCTATTACTTTAAAGTGCAAGAAACACTCAGCAATGCTACTGGTTGGGATTATGATGATTCTGTTTCAGTCGTAACTGTTCAAGTCACAGATAATGGGGATGGAACTTCAACAGCTGTAGCTTCTTATCCAAGCGGGAATGCTGTAGTCTTTAATAATGTGTTCACACCTCCAACTATAAATACTGCAGATGTAAGTATTAATGGGCAAAAAACGATTTCTGGTATCGCTAGCACAAGTGAAGAATTTCACTACACATTGACTCAAGTGACTGATAACACTGGGACAACTGCTGTCACTAGTGGCATCACAGACTCTGCATCTACCATTGGTGCTGGAACTTTCAGCTTTGATTTAACTGACCTTAGTACGGGAGTTTATTACTTTAAAGTGCAAGAAACACTCGGCAATGCTACTGGTTGGGATTATGATGATTCAGTATCTGTCGTAACCGTTCAAGTCACAGATAATGGAGACGGAACTTCAACAGCAGTAGCTTCTTATCCAAGCGGGAATGCTGTTGTATTTAATAATGTGTTCACGCCTCCAACTGTAAATACTGCAGATGTAAGTATTGCGATAGAAAAGAAAATCATTGGAATTGATAGCACAGATGAACCATTCAACTTCAATTTAGCCGAAGTTACTGATATATCGGGCCAAACGGTGAAAGATTCAGGTATCTTTGTAACAACTAGCATAATTGGTGCTGGTAACTCTAGCTTTAAATTAAAAAACCTAGCTTCAGGAACGTACTATTTTAAAATTACTGAATCAATTGGTCAGACTAAAGGTTGGACATTTGATGAAGCGGCTTATATTGTTAAGGTAGTAGTACAAGACAATAGTGCTACAGTTACTTTGGTAGTCTATCCAAGTGTAGCCAAAGTTGTTTTCATAAATAAGTACACTCCGGAGCCGGAGACGCCAACAACAAAGCCGCCAACAACAAAACCGGAAGTTGTTAGACCTCAAACGGGTGATAACAATAATTCATCAACAATATTTAGTCTCATCTCATTAGCAAGTTTATTGGTATTACTAGCATCACAAAGAAAGTTGAAACCTTCTAAGAAGTAAAATATTTCTTTCAGGGTCAACTAAAGATGAACAAAAAATATATCGAAAAATCATTTTCACAAAATAGAGCTAATCTGCCCAAACCGGCAAGATTAGCTCTATTTATATAATTTAACATTGGATTAACACCGAAACAGACCCACTTTTAGCTCACTTATTCTAGCCTCTCAGTTCACAAAAAAAGCCCCACATGGGCATTTTTTTAATTCTATACTCACTCAGCAATCTGTCGAACTCACCTTGTTTCCAGCTACAAACTTTTCCTTTTCAAAAGCGCTAACACAATCAATCTCTTTTAATTCAATGCCCTTGAAGAAGCAAATATCATAGCAGAGGTTACATTCTGAGCATAGGTATGGATCAACGAGGATACTCTCACTTGCTACTTGTGTAAGTGCTTTGTTAGGGCACAGTATTGAGCACGCTTCACAAAACTTGCAATTTTCATTGATTACAGGTAGTTGTACGGTCATTTTTTCAAACAAATGCGGCATTTTCCTAGCGACATATTTCAATTCTTTACGATGAGAGCTGATCCACTGAGATTGTACAATAGTCTCATCATCCGTTTTGGATGCCCAACGATGAATTGCTTCTTTGGGCGTAGATTTAGCAGAACCAAGTATAGATGATAACCAGTTTCGTTTGTTGTGATCATATTCAACTTGTTCAACTTGCTTTCGCACTGTACGAACCCAGTTGATCTTGCTATCAGGTAACCACGCTTTTGCCTGTGCAAGTGATTCTTGAAATATGTTTTCACCAGTTGTTACTGAACAATTATCACAGGCTTTCTCAGGTAAGTAGATTTTGCATTGGTCGTTAGTATTTAATAAAACCGTCCACATTTCGCTTGTAATCATTCCGAAGCATGGAACTTCTATCGTGTTAACAGAAGAATCCTCCATTTTGTGATAAGCACAATGCAAATAGAACTTCTCATTCTGGTGAATGAACTTATGAATAAGGTGCAATAAGTTCTCAGAAAAAACCGATTTCCAAGTGAGTGCACCAGTGGGACACTTTGCAACGCAAAGTCCGCAATCAATACAACTAGTGATTTCAACTTCCTTCTCACCTACAGTTATACCTTCAACTGGACACACATCCAAACATGCAGAACATTTGGACAGCACAGAAGAAACCCTTGAACATTTATTTGAATTAATAATGATATTTTCAAATGAAGCAGAAACTATTTCTGCAATTTTAAAAATCTTCATTTTGGCCCCTCTACATTAAATATAAACTAGTAGTTTTTTCTTTCATTGATAACAAATTCTTTTAGAATAATAGCAATTCCAGTACATAGCTTTGATTTGCTGCTTTTGATGACATCATCACAATGCAATGGAACCCATTTAGCAAATCTTGTTGAGAAAAATAACTGATAGAGCTCTTCCGCTTTGGTTCTTTCATCAGCATTAGGATCATTGATAGATTTATGAAGTAGATAACAAATAAATTCTAATTCAAATTCTATGTGATCATCAACTTCAATGTTAAATTCCTTAACTTCCAAACCAGCTTCAGCGTAGAAATTCCGAACGATCATTGTATCTTCCGTCATCAGCATCCGTTCTTCTCCACAGTAAACAGATTCATATGGTGGTGCGGGTAGCTTGTTAGGTCCAATAAACAATCTCGTAAACTCTAGTTCTACAAGTTCAATATCCTCTTTTGACAAATTCGTTAGCATGCCTAAACCACTAGCGTATTTCTCGGTTTCTGTATCTAAAAATTGCTCCAGATAATCTCTCACAGCAACCCATTCTTCAGCTGGGATTTTCTGAGCATAGTAATTCAAGAATAAATGAAAGACATTAAATCGGTTTTTTGTAGTGCTATTTTCAATTAATTCAGTTGTTTTCTTCATTATGGTTACCTCTTTTACATTTGAAATCACTCATTAAATGATGAGCTTGCAACAATAATTTTGGTATCAATTCTTTAGTTGATCATATCATAATTACTCAATAGAACACTGTATCCTCTGTGAATTTTTTAAGTTTTTAATAGAATGGAAATTCGATAGAAATGATATGTTTCTTGCTACAAAAACTGTACACAAACAAGAGGTTGGAAAATAAGGGATTCCGAAAAATCTTTAACTTTTTGCTAGCATTGGCTCACAAAACTAATTCGAAATTTACCTTGTTCCAACCTCTTCACGATTGCGAATTCAATATTTAATATTTTTTCTCAAGGGATTCCTTATTAAGAAGGAATTACTCTTTCAATCTTCGATTCTTTGACAAATCGTGTTGCTGGATGTGTTTTAGAGATATCTGGGAAACCAACCATTTCCTTTTTGTATTTCGCATCTGTTAATGTGCTGACATCTTCAACTTTAATCGCACCCACTGGACATGTTTGTACACATCCTGGAAGTTCGCCCTTATCAAGTCTCTCATAGCACATGTGACATTTACTAGTTTTCTTCTCTTCCTCACTATACTGAGGAACTTTGTATGGACATGCCTCGATACACATTTTGCAGCCAATACATTTTTCATGGTCTTGAATGACGATACCATCGTCACGTTTTGTATATGCACTCTTAGGACATACCTTCAAACAAGCTGGATCATCACAATGATTACAAGCAAGAGACATGCTCATTCTAGTTGGTGTTCCAAATGCGTCTTCTTTAATTGTTTGAAGTTTTCGCCAACGCATGCTTGGCTCTAATTCATTAAAGTTTTTACAAGCCATTTCACAGGCACTACAGCCAATGCATTTATCAATATTTACTGTGAATCCGAGTTTTTTAGCCATCATTTTTCCCTCCTTTTCGTTAATTCACTTTCTCTATCTTGACGAAGTTATCATGAAACGAAATTCCTGGCATACCTGTTGCTTTTGCACCCATATCTGCCGGTGTTGCCTTAACAGTCCTATTGATATTAAAATCGTTATTACCCATCCACATTTCGTAGATGACAACTTCCTTCTTCGGAACGTTCTGTGTAATCCTAGCTGGAACTGTCACTTCACCAATTTCATTAGAGATTTTTACTTTATCTCCCTCTTTGATAGAGTAGCTCATTGCTAGTTCAGGGTGGATTTCCATGAATGGCCCTTCATTTAAAGCTTTCATCCAATCAAGATGTTGGAATTGCCCATTTATTCCACATTTCCAATGCGGCGAAATACAACGAACCGGATAAGCATCAGTTGGTTTCATCTCTTCCATTTGCATTGGGATATCCTCATGGCCAAATTTTACCGCTTCTGCAGAAGTAAACTCATACTTTTTAGATTCGGTTCTAAATACACCGTCTTTCCAAGCAACTTCTTTATTCAACATTTTCTTTGGACCATCTTTAAGCTCTTTCCAATCCTTCATGCCAAAGCTTTTTAAGAAATCTTCAGTGAACTCTTTTTCTACCCATTCTTCTAAGTCACCTGTAGTCGGGAATGTACAAGATCCCTTTTCTAGCTCATTTAATTTAGCTGATAATCCCATAGCAATCTCAAGATCATGCTTGGCTTCATACAACGGCTTAATAGCGCGCTCATTTAGAGTAACCCAATAGTGCCAGTAGCTAACACCAATTCCAGGTGTTTCGAAAATCGAAGTCACAGGCAATACGATATCTGATAGCTCAACTGTTTTGGTCATGAACAGATCAGCAGTTACAACAAAATCCATAGATTTAAACATTGCTTCAACAGCATTGGAATCTGGGTCTTGTTGAGCTGAGTTTCTACAAGCCAACCAAAGCATTTTAATTGGCGGCTCTTTTTGTTCCATTACATGAGCTGCAAAGTTATTCATGTTGATAGGTCTGCTCTTATCTGCACCAGTTTGTGGGTCTTTAATGCCCACGCTTCCCTCAGGAGCTTTCGGTGATGTCACATTATAAGAGAATCCCCATGAATCCAATTGTGCATAGTTTGCGCCACCGCCCGAAACACCAATATTTCCAGTGATCGCGGCTAGTGCATCTATCGCACGTACATTGTGACCACCATTAATATGGCGTTGCATGCCATAACCAATCCAAATATTCGCAGGCTTTGTGGTTGCATATTCTTTGGCAATTTGTTCAATCACTGCTTTTGGAACGCCAGTTTTCTGAGCTGCCGAATCTACAGTTACATTATTTTTGACATACTCGAAAAATTTCTCATATCCAAGGGAATTCTTCTTCAGCCATGCTTCATCATAAAGATTGTTATCAATAATGTAGCGTGCCATTCCTAGCGCTAATGCACCATCTGTACTTGTATTAATCTGAATATGCAAATCGGCTTTTGCAGCAGTACTCGTCAAGATCGGGTCGATAGCAATAATTTTGCAACCATTTTCTTTAGCTTTTTCAACAAAACGCATAGTTTGCATCGCTGTCCAAGCACCATTTGTTCCCCATAGAATCATATATTTTGCGTTAACAAAATCTTCTGGATCGTTGTTCACAATAGCACCAAAATCAAATGTCTGCGCATCGATACCAGCTGGCCAACATGGTGTTCCTGTTACTTTTGACACGTAGCCAACACTTGAAAAAAGCCCATCAATTGAATAATTCAATATATTGAAATTACCAGAATACCAATTGTAGCAAATCGGTAGCATACTGCCGTATTCTTTCTTAATCTTCAACATTTGTTGTGCGATTTCAGTGTAAGCTTCATCCCAACTAATTTGCTTCCACTTACCAGTTCCTCTGCCCTCTTGTTTCATTGGGTACTTGATTCGGTCTGGTGAATAGACCTGACCAGGATAGCTATTTCCTTTTGAACAAATAGCACCCCCTGTGTAAGTATTTTTCGGATTTCCTTCTACTCTCTTCAAAACGCCATCTTCAACTGTGCTGAGTAGAGAACATGTGCTATAACAGTTTCTAGTACACACATTTTGAAAAACTTCTGTTTTTCCAGCAGGCTTCTTTTCACCACTACTATTACTATTATCGCCATCAGTTTTCTTATCTGATAACTTGCTAAGCGCAAATGCACCACCGCCTACTGCTGCTGCCGCACCGACTACCGCTGCTCCCTTTATGAGGGTTCTACGTTTCATTTCCATAATGCTTCCTCCTTTACCAAGTTCGCAATTCCTTTGTGACACGGATTTGCAATTCTTTATTCTGACCTGTTTTATTGTTAGAAATATTACAGGTTCATCTTGTTTTTATCATATAAAAAAAACCCGCTAAACGGATTGTAGAGTTATACAATCTTTCTAGCTGGTTTCAGTAGGAATGTCCATTTAGGTTGAATTAGCGGTATAAATGTGTTCATTTAGTGATCATTGTGTTGATTTTGAATGCGATACTTAAGTTTACTATATCCTCAAATTGTTGTAGATCAACATCAAGCACATTCTCAATCTTTTTCAAATGATTACGTAGTGTATTTGAATGAATGAACAGTTTCTCGGCAGTTGTATTTAAATTCCCATTTTCATGAATGAAGATTTGTAGTGTTTCCATCAAGTTAGTTTGATTCTGCCCATCATAAATGTATAACTCTCTCAAATAATCTTTATAATAGTCCTCTAGTTGTTCAAATCGCAAACTTGACAGCAGTCTCACCACACCCAGATCATCGAAATGAGTAATGGTATTCTTTTCGAAAATCATTTCTCCAAGCGAAAGGGTCATTTTGGCCTCTTGAAAACTTCGAAACACGTCTCGGATAGACTGGTAGAGTCGACCAATGCCGATATAGATATCAGCCCACAGAATCTTTTTCGAAATACTTTGATAGACCTGCTCTGCCACTTGACGAACGCTGACCACTTCAGGCGATAACTTGTCTGGTTCACTAGCGAAAATCACAACAATCTTATCATCCATCTCCATAATAATAGGGTGAAAAAACAACATGTTAAACGCATTTCGGATTAATGAAATTGCGTGCTCCATCTTTGATTGGTCGTAGCTCTCGCCTAGATGATATCTTAAATCGAATATCAGCAAATGATGAGGTCGCGTTAAATCCCATTGCCAATTCTTCGCCTGTTGGATCATCGCATATTCAGAATCAAAGTTATTGTGCAAAAGATCATATACAAAATTTTGTTGATACTTGCTTTCTGCTGTTTGAATTTCTTTTTGCTTTAGAATTCCGGCCAATAAAAGTGGTGAGAGGCACTGTAATTGAACCCGATCAATTTCTGAAATTAAGGCGATCTTTTGTTTGAGGATGAAGAAACCATAAAGCTTCTGTTTCGTTCTTAACTTGTAAATTGTACATGCAAATTTTCCTTCGTTATACTCGATTTCGACATACGGCTGTGATGTATCTTCTTCTAATTGGTAGTATGCATGCATGATATCCCTTAGATCCTTCAACTGATCTTGATGTGCATCTGAAGCAAATAACAGCTCAAACCACTCATTTGTCATATAGAGTTGGTGACGCGATTTATTTTGAAACTGTGTTAAGTATGCTTCCATCCCAATCTCGTTCATTTCAGTAGCAATTTGTTGTGTGGAGGTTTTAATGAAATCTAAAAACAAACCCATTTCCTTAAGAGCACCAATCAGGATAACTGCCTTTTCTACCTCTTCAATTGAGACCTGTTCCGCAACTTTCTCCAAAGCACCTGCAAACTGAGATTGCTTTGAAAGATTGAAAATCAAAATTTCATTCGGAGGGATTTTGGCAATTGACTCATTGATCAGAAATCCCTTGCAGTCACCGAGAAGCATGATTGCAGAAACTGAAGAATCGATTGCATATTCGATCATCGAGTAAACTTCCTCTAATACATAAGAATTCGTGTCAATCACGAAAAGGCTTTTCGAATGTAGTTCTCCTAGCCCGCTAGCTACATGATTAATTTGCAATTCCTTATTAAATCCATAAAGTATGCGATAGGATGAAAAAGGCGGAATCGCAAGTAACTCTTCCAAAACAATATTCTTACTCACTAAGATCCTCCTCTTCTCTTTCAACCAATGCGGCACATGAATTGGATGTCACAAACCTGACAGACGGTTTCGTGTATTGTGAAATTTTGATCTCACACATCCACTCTGAGCCAGCTCCCTCTTTATCATAAATGATATCCACAAGCTCTATCGATTCAGAGATACAAGCTGAAACACATGCAGGCTTCAAGCCAATCTCCAGTCTTTCAATACAAAGATTGCATTTATCGACCTTTCCCGTTTTCGGATTATAAGTTGGTGCATTGAATGGGCATGCCCCCACACAAGCCTGACAACCTGTACAATTAGTAGGATCATGGAAGACGATACCATCCCGTCTTTTCTTGAAGCAATGATTTGGACATGCCGTAGCGCAAGCCGGGTTTGCGCAATGGTTACATGCCATTGACAGATAGGCAAAAAGCGAATTCTCTTTATCTATGATTCTGCGAATTTTCCGACGAGAGTGTGGGATTTGATATTCATTGCGACATGCCATTTCACAACCCCTACAACCAACGCATTTCCGCAGATTAATTTTGAAACCTAATTGAATTGTCATTTTGATCCCCCCTGTCTGCCGATGAAAAATCATTACTCAATGAAATTCAATGCTGTGATGTACCTCTGAAAAAGCAAGAATGTGATCATTTATATAAACCTAAATTATTATTTAGTTTGTTATGATATGGGCGTTAAGAGTAGTAGAAAAACTTACCTCAATGCTTACTCAAAGAATAATTATAAATGTTATGTCTATTTTTTTGTAGTTGAGCAAATTGGTAACATGCACCCCTATGTTTGTTTACAATACTATTATATAATGATTACAGTAGGATGCAATAGTGAGATTTATTACATTTTCAGAAAGCGTGGCTTGTTATGAGTTTAGTAGATAGATATTCTATAACAAAACATATTTGTCCTCGGAATTGCTATGATGCTTGTGGAATAATCGCATATAGCAAAAACGGTGTCTTACAAAAAGTTGAAGGTGATCCCTCACATCCCTACTCAAAAGGAAAACTGTGTTCAAAGGGATACAGTTATGTAGAAATAGTTTACAACAAGGATAGATTGAAGTATCCGATCATGCAAGATGTCCGTGGATCTGGCAATTGGAAAAGAATTTCATGGGAAAAGGCGATTGATTTAATTGCTGATAAGATTTTGGAATTACAACAAAGATATCATTCAAACCTTTCATTATGTTTAAATAAATACTCCGGAAATTTCGGTATTTTGCATCAAGCAACTGAAAATTTCTTTAATGGCCTGGGACCAACAACTCGTACTGTTGGTTCCCCATGTTGGTCAGCAGGCTTTGATGCACAATATTTCGATTTTGGAAATTGTTCAACTTCTGATCCCGTTGATATTGTTGAAGCGAAGCTCATTGTAATTTGGGGAGCAAATCCCGCTTGGACTGCGATTCATTCACTCCCTTTTATATACAAGGCACAAGAAAATGGTGCAAAGCTTGTTGTCATTGATCCAATTCGAACAAGTACTGCCAAAAAAGCAGACCTCCACATCCAAGTAAATCCCAGTGGTGATGGAGCGTTAGCGCTAGCAATTGCAAAGATTATCATCTCAAAACAGTGGGTTGACAACAACTTCGTAGATCAATTCACTTTTGGGTGGGATGCGTTCCAATCATATGTGGAGACTTTAAACATCGAGGAATTATGTCAAATTGCAGGTGTTAAACTGGCAATCGTTGAAAAGCTGGCAAAGATGATGTCGAAGCAAAAGAACACTTGCTTTTGGTTGGGTTTTGGATTACAAAGACATGTAAATGGCGGTCAAAACATCCGCGCAATTCAAGCACTTTCAGCCATGATCGGGGCAATTGGTGAACCAGGTGGTGGTGTTCAATACGGAAGTTTGAATACATGGGGATTCAACTCATACCTAGCTGTTACTCAGAATCGATTTATTGAAATAAATCTTTTTGCGGACAAAATCAATCAATTTGTCGATCCTCCAGTTAAATTTCTTTGGGCTGCTTGTAGAAATTTTTTGTCACAGGACTCACAACCGAAGAAAACACAAGCAGCTTTAAATGAAATGGAGCTCATTGTTACTGTGGAACAATTCTTAACACCCACTGCAGAACAATCTGACATTGTTCTACCAACAACAACTTTCTTTGAAGAAGAGGATATTGTTTCAAGTTATTGGCACCATGTTGTAGGGTTTAATGATAAGGCGATTGAACCCTATTTCGATTGTAAAAGTGATCTAGAGATTGCAAAGCTTCTATCTCAAGCATTGAATAGAAAAAGTCCAAACTTTTCTTCCTTTCCTGAACATGGTACCGCTAGTGACTTTATTAGCAAGGAATTTAATGATAGCCTTCACGAATTGTTGGGCATTCAAGATTGGAAGGAGCTTAAAGATTCACCAAAAAAGGCGAATCTCCCTGTAACAGCATGGCGAGAGAAAGTTTTCGAAACGCCAAGCAAGAAATTCGAATTTGTTTCTCAGCTTGCAATCGATAACGGATTTTCAGGTCTAGCTGAATTAAAGCCAGGACCAATTCAAAACCCAAAATATCCTTTTTGGTTACTTTCTACTCATTCCCAAAATCAACTGAATTCACAATTTCATAACATTCGTTGGATTGCTGATGAAAATGCTACACCGTATATCTACATTCACCCAACTATGGCAGAACAGTTGCAACTAAAAAACGGAACAACCGTTGTCATCTATAATGATCTTGGTGAATTGGAAGTGAAAGCCACTATCTCAAGAGACACACCTGAAAACATCTTACTCTTCTTTCAAGGCTGGTACAGTGAAAGCAAAGTGAATATCAATCAATTGATTCCAGGTTACCCAACTGATATGGGTATGGCCACAACAAAGTCTCAAGGTATCGCCTATTATGATGCTTTTGTTGCCATCAGAAAGAAGTAATCGCTTTGCTAAAGTCAATGATTGAGTCTGCTATCAAGCTTTTCTACCACAAGCTTTTCTACATGCCTTGATACTTTCCATTGAATGTGGCAGACTTTTATCTGTATACTAATAATGTGAACTGGGTTTTGGTAAATCGGATTAATGGGAGCGAGATTCATGATTGAAATTAAAGGAAAGTATAATAATGCTAAGGTATTTACAAATTTACTTGAAGATACTGCTCAAACGCAAATCGAAACACTTTGTAACCAAACATTTGTAAACGGAAGTTCAATTAGAATTATGCCAGATGTGCATGCAGGCGCTGGATGTACAATTGGAACAACGATGACGATTACGGATAAAGTTGTTCCGAACCTTGTTGGCGTTGATATAGGGTGTGGAATGGAAGTAGCCAGACTTGCTAACAAAAGACTTGAACTTAGTAAATTGGATAAGGTCATCCATGAGAATATCCCTGCAGGATTTTCTGTTCGAAACAAAACACATGAATTCATGGACCAAATTGAACTGTTGCAATTAAAATGCTACGATTCAATTAACGCCCAACGTGCAGAAAGAAGTATTGGCACATTAGGTGGTGGAAACCATTTTATCGAAGTCAACAAAGATACTGAAGGCAATCTGTACATTGTTATTCACTCAGGCAGCAGAAATCTTGGCAAAGAGGTTGCAAGTCTATATCAAGAGGAATCTTTTAAACAATTGAATAAAAATGGCAAAACGGATCTAGATGAACTGATTGCTTCAATGAAAGAAGCAGGCCGAGAAAAGGATATTGCCCAAGCCATCAAAGCAAAGAAAGCTGAGTTAACTACTGACATTCCAAAAGCATTAGCATATGCAGAGGGCAAACTGTTTCAGGACTATATTCACGACATGAAAATCGTTCAACATTTTGCAATGCTAAATCGAAAAGCAATGATGAAGGAAATTACGAAGCACATGAAATTGGACATAGAAGAACAATTCACAACAATTCACAATTATATTGATACTAAAAACATGATTCTACGAAAAGGAGCGGTTTCAGCACAGAAAGACGAAAAAATCTTGATTCCAATCAATATGAGAGATGGAAGTTTGATTTGCTTGGGTAAAGGAAACCCAGATTGGAATTACTCTGCACCACATGGCGCTGGCAGATTAATGAGCAGAGCTGCTGCCAGGAATGCTGTTACTTTAAGTCAATTCAAAAAGTCAATGGAGGGTATATTCTCTTCCACAGTGCAAAGAGAAACGATTGATGAAAGTCCCTTTGCCTACAAACCAATTGAAAATATCCTAGATAATATTGCGCCAACAGCCGAAGTCCTTATCCATATTAAACCGATTTATAATTTCAAAGCTGCCGAATAGAATGTATTATAGGCATGATTTCAATAATCTGAAGAAATCCTTGGCATATAGTCATCGTACCCACTTAGAAACGTTATATTGCCTTTGTCCATCCCAAAGCCATTTAGCGTTTTTTTGTTTATTTCAAAAATTTTTATCCGCCATTTGTGTGGTTTTGCTACAATGAGATTATAGCTATAGGTAATCTTAGTTCTAATTGTAAGTAGTGAATATTTTGTGGTAATTTTCAATTCGTCTAGCTCTTCAACCACCACTGTAATTTGCCTTGCGAGCTGAAAAATTCATTTGCTTTATTTATAGACTAAGATAAATTGATTTTTTGGGGGATGTTCAATGGGTAACCAAAAATTTATTTTGGCAATCGACCAAGGAACAACTAGTTCAAGGGCGATCCTGATTAACAAAAAGGGCGAAATCGTTCGAATCGCACAAAAGGAGTTTACTCAATACTTTCCCCACCCTGGTTGGGTGGAACATGATGCTGAAGAGATTTGGGAAACTGTTCTTGCGGTTATCAACAAAGTTCTACAAGAGTCAGGCATTACTGCAGAACAAATTGCCGGGATTGGTATTACCAACCAAAGGGAAACCACAGTTCTTTGGGATAAAAGTACAGGGAAACCGATTCACAATGCAATCGTTTGGCAGTCGCGCCAAACCAGTGCAATCTGTGACCAATTGCAAATTCACCAAGAAATATTTCGTCAGAAAACTGGTCTAGTTGTTGATGCCTACTTTTCAGGAACTAAGGTGAAATGGATATTAGATCATGTTGCTGGTGCTCGTGAAAAGGCGAAAAATGATGAGATTTTATTTGGTACGATGGATACTTGGTTGATTTGGAAATTGACTGGCGGAACGATTCATATTACCGACTATACAAATGCTTCTCGCACATTAATGTTCAATATCCATGAGTTGCAATGGGACGATGAGCTGCTGGCTTTACTTGAAGTACCCAAATCCATTCTGCCAAATGTCAAATCTACTTCAAGCGTGTACGGACTTACAACTAACGAATTATTTAGTGTTCAGATTCCGATCGCCTCAGCGATAGGTGACCAACAAGCTTCATTGTTTGGCAACAATTGTTTCAAATCTGGCATGGTGAAAAACACATATGGAACAGGATGCTTTATGTTAATGCAGACTGGTGATACTCCAGTAGTTTCAAATCATGGTTTACTCACAACTATTGCCTGGGAAATAGGCGGGCATGTAAAGTATGCATTAGAAGGAAGTGTCTTTGTTGCTGGCTCTGCTGTTCAATGGCTGCGCGATGGAATTGGCTTGGTAGATAGCTCTTCGGAAAGTGAGATACTTGCAACCAAAGCGAACTCAACTGAGGGCGTCTATGTTGTACCTGCATTTGTTGGCTTGGGCGCTCCCTATTGGGATAGCGAAGCAAGAGGCGCAGTTTTCGGGTTAACTCGCGGAACAACAAATGCCCATTTTGTCCGAGCAACATTGGAGTCAATTGCCTATCAAAACAAGGACGTCCTTACTGCTATGGAAAGCGATGCAGATATAAAAATGCAAGTGCTTCGTGTAGATGGTGGTGCAACACAAAATCGGTTTCTCATGCAGTTTCAAAGTGACATTTTGGATCTACCAATTGAGGTAGCAAGTGTTCAAGAAGCCACCGCAATGGGTGCAGCCTACTTAGCTGGACTAGCTGTTGGGATGTGGATAGACCTTGACGAAATCTGCACACTTAGTACAGCGGGATTGCGTTATGAGCCAAAGATGGCTGCAGAAAACCGAGAGCAGCTTTACTCTGGTTGGAAACGGGCAGTTTCTGCAACTCGCATGTTCTAGTTGAAGTTTTTCGGAGATTAGTGATTATTGGAAATAGCTTTCTATTTAATTTTCGGACAAAAACAGGCTGCTTTAGATTATAATTATTAGGAGCATAGTACATAATTGGTGAGCAAATGAAGTCTACTTATGCTATGTTATATGTATGCTTGCTACGAATCAAAATTCATTTCGAGTTTTGAATTGATAAGCAAACTTTGAGAAGTTGAGGTGATTTTGTAATGGAATCAATTATTCTAATTGGTCTTGTTGTGTTGTTGATTATTCTGCTCATAAAAAAGCTATTCTATTTTGCTTTGATTGGAATCATCATCTATGCAATCTATCAATTGGCAAAAAGAAAACAGAGTAAGTAGCCAGATGACTGGCGAAATGGATAATTTAGAAAACGAATAAAATTTCGCTCGAACTCTACACAAATTGTTTAAAGTTCGAGCTTTTCTAAATATCAAATTTCTTTTACTCTGCTTTTTTAAGTTTTGGATCCATAAAATCTCTTAGTCCATCACCAACAAAGTTGGCGCCAATCGCTACTGTAAAGATGGCTAATCCTGAGAATGTAGATATCCACCAGAATTGAAATGCTTTCGCCCCTTCTGATACCATCGATCCCCATTCTGGTGTAGGTGGTTGAGTTCCCAAACCGAGAAAGCTTAGCCCTGAAAACATTAGGATTGCATTCCCTAGATCTAGTGTTGCCATTACAAGTAAGGGGCCAATACTATTTGGGAGTATTTCAAGCACCAAAACTCGTATATGCGAAGCCCCCATTACGCGCGAAGCCGTTACATATTCACTTTCTTTTAACGAAATGACCAATGATCGCATCAAGCGAGCATAGTTTGGCCACCAAATGATTGCCATCGCTATCACGGAGTTCAATAAACTTGGTCCTAGTGCTGCAGCAATAACCATTGCTAGAATTAGTGGTGGAAATGCCATGATTAGTTCTGAGAATCTCATCATCGCTTCGTCAATAAGTCCACCTCTGTAGCCAGCTATACCACCGTAAAGAATACCAAACGTAAAGGCACAAACCACAGTAATAATACCAGCAGTAAGTGAAATCCTTGAACCAAACAACACCCTTGAAAACACATCTCTACCTAACTCATCTGTTCCAAAAAAGTGGTCGAGACTAGGTGCTTGGAACTGAATATCTAAATTTTGTTTTGTAGTGATACTCTCCGCAAGATTTGGTGACACTAAGGAAAAAATTAAAGTACCAATCGCAATCAGTGACCAAAATGTGCAAAAAAACAAACCTACTTTAAACAAAAAACCTTTCTGCGTCAAAAATCCTTTAAGCGAGTTTTTCATTATCGATACCTCACTCTCGGATCAATAATTCCATAAAGAATATCAATCAATAGGTTAATAATTACGTAGATAAATGCGACTAGGAGTGATACACCACAAATTGCAGGGAAATCTAGTGAGGTTGCCGCATTAAATGCATATGACCCAATTCCTGGCCAAGAAAAAATGTTTTCAACGAGTACCATTCCACCAAGTAAATTACAGAAGCCCATTCCCGCTACAGTTAGCACTGGAATCATAGAATTCGAAAGTGCATGTTTGAAAATAACACTTGATTCCTTCAATCCTTTTGATCTAGCAGTTCGAATGTAATCCATGGACATTACTTCTAATAAATTGGACCTTGTTTGTCTTGCAATCAAACCCATTGTAAAGAAACCCAAAACAGTTCCTGGCAGAATCAAATGCGAAACTACTTCACCAAATAGATGGAAATTCCCTTGCACAAGTGAATCAATCAGATAAAAACCAGTCCCGCCATCAGGTGTTGTGGTATGTGTATCAATTCTACCCGAGCCGGGTGCAAGATCTAGAGTTGTATAAAACAGGAATATCATCAGCAGTGCAAACCAAAAGCTTGGAATAGAGACCCCACTTACCGAAATGGTTCTGATAATATGATCTGCTGGTTTATTACGATAAATAGCTGAGATAATACCAAACAATATTCCTAGAATTAATGCAATTGACATCGCAACAATTGATAATTCAAGTGTTGCAGGGAAATACTGTAGCAATTCATCAAAGACTGGTTTTCCAGAAGAAATTGACGTCCCCAGATCTCCAGACAAAAGGTTTTTGAAATAGAGAACTAGCTGATGAAATACTGACTGATCAAGACCCCATTTTTCTTTAAAAGCAGCAACAATTTCTGGATCATTCATTGCAGTTTGACTTAAATTCGCTGCAACAGGATCATTGGGAACCATATGTGAAAGTACAAAAACAAAAAGTGCTACGCCAAAAAGCAAAAACACTAAGAATAGGAGTCTTCTGCTTATAAATTTAACCAATTTGAATCTCACCCCTTACCAAAGGACACAACATTCTGACAATAACCGAATAGTTGATGTAATCAAAACTTAAGCCGAGACATAGTTGCACTCCAAATATTGTCTCAGCAATTTACCCATATCCAAAGATTCCAAACAGTAATAAGTGCGAAAGTCACAAATGGTTTAATTAGAATTTTCCACTGGCTAAATCGACGATTTAGCCAGTGGAGTACGTGACAGAAAGCATTTTTACAAGTGAAAGTTTGAATTTTGGCTTTTCAACATTGCAAGATAGCTTTCTTTAAACCATTGCAACAATTTATTCTTCACACTTCTAAAGTGTTAGAATTAATCGAATATTATTTCGAGATTTGCTTTTGAAAGCAATTACTTAAATTTAATATCTTTAAATTGAACTTTACATAAATCGTTGTATGCTACACCTTCAAGTTCAGAATTGATAACATAAACTTTAGGATGTTGTACTAAAAATGCGTACGGACTTTTTTCTGCCATTATGTCTTGCATTTGACCTGACAGCTCTTCACGCTTCTTAGTATCCAATTCAACTTTTACCTTATTAGAAAGTTCGACAAGTTCAGGATTTGCACTTGCCTCCCAGTTTGCACGCATTCCAACGTTTTCGCCTGGAACAAATGCAAGCTGGTTATTAAGATCGAAATAATCTGGAGACCAATGCATAACTAAGAATGGCGTCTTACCAGCACGATAGTCTTCAATAACCTTACCAATATCACCTGTTTTAATTTCTACTTTAATACCAATTTTGCTCAAATCTTCTTTTGCTTTTTCAGCAATTGTTGTCCATGAAAGACCTTCTGAATCAAATTCGGCAGCAATAAGATCTGTTGTAAAACCATTCTCGTAGCCAGCTTGTTTCATTAGCTCTTTCGCTTTATCAATATTTTGGTAATTAGCAGGTCTTTCTTTTGCACCTGTCATTCCTTTTTGAACAAATGAAAGCGGAAGAAGTGCACCATCTCCTGCTAATTTTTTGTATCCGTTATAGTCTAAAGCATAGCGAACCGCTTGTTGAACAAGTGGATCAGACATTGGACCACCAATATCCTTACTATTATTCATTAACAAGAATGATTCAGTTGCAGTTGGTGATGATTCGACTTTCACTTTATTGTTATTCTTTAGTGTAGAAACTTGGTTGGTACCAACATTTAACGCAATGTCGATATCGGACTTACCTACCATTTGTGCTGCAACATTTGGATCAGAAATCTCTTTAATAATTACTTGATCGATACTGACAGAATCTTTCTCCTTATAATTCGGATTCTTTTCTAATACCATTTCAGTGTCTTTTGTCCATTTCTTCAACACATAAGGACCACTACCTGCAGATTGTTCGTTTAAGAATGTTGAAGCTTTGTCTGCTGAACTTGCATTAGCAGCATCTGTGCCACCTTTTTCCTTAACCAATTTGCTATCCAAAACCGCAAAAGCGTTTCCAGTTATTTTAGTAAGGAAAGATGCATCCTTTTCAGTAAGGGTTACAACAACAGTCTTATCATCTGGTGATTCAACTTTTGCAATCCCTTTTGTTAATGCCGCAGCATTATCATTTAAATTCATTGTGCGGTTGAAGCTGAAAGCAACATCCATTGCTGTTACAGGATTTCCGCTTGAAAACTTATGCCCTTCATCCATTGTAAAAGTATAAACAAGACCTGTTGCATCTACTTTATACTCTTTCGCTAGACGAGGTTTAGGATTAGAAAGGTCTGATCCTTCATACATGTAGAGGTTCTCATAAGTTTGATAGAAGTAAAAATTTGCGAAAACCTCATAAGCTCTACCGGGATCCATTGTTTTCCAGTCACTTGTTACACCAACAACAAGTTTTTTGGAATTGGTTCCACTTGTGTTTGTGTCTGTGTCTTTATCCTTGCTACCACAAGCAGCGAGTGATACTACTAACATCATTGTTATAACCAATAAAGCTAACTTTTTCATTATGAAACCCCTTCTTCCTACTTAATTAATTGTATATAGTGATCATTTTGTACATAAATGACATGCAACAAAATGGTTACTACCAGTTGATAAGAGTGATGGCTCACTTGTTTTACAAATATCCATTACTGCTGGACATCTTGTATGAAATCGACATCCTGAAGGTGGATTTGAAGGATTCGGAACATCTCCAGTTAAGATAATTTTCTCAATCTGTTTATCCGATGTTTCCGGTATCGAAGACAACAAAGCTTTTGTATATGGGTGTTTGGTGTTCATAAATAGATCATCTCGTGAAGAAAGTTCGACTATTTTCCCGAGATACATAACTGCAACACGATCACTGATATGGTGCACAACACTTAGATCATGTGAAATAAAAAGATATGTCAAATTCAACCGTTTTTGTAAATCCTCCAACAAGTTGATAACTTGAGCTTGAATCGAAACATCTAATGCAGAAACTGGTTCATCACAGACTATCAATTTCGGATGAAGCGCAAGTGCTCTAGCAATCCCGATTCTTTGTTTCTGCCCGCCCGAAATTTCGTGTGGATATCTATCAAGAAAACGCGGCGCTAGTCCAACCAAGTCCATTATTTCTTTAATTTGAGCTTCGCCGTCACTAATTTGGTGTATTTTATAAGGTTCAAGCAGAATTTGACGCACTGTCCTTCTCGGATTTAGACAAGCTGAAGGATCCTGAAAAACCAACTGCGCTTCCTTGGCAAAATTTTTCTTCTTTGACTTAGGGAGGTTTGTGATATCTTCACCGTCAAAAATAATTTTGCTACCAGCGTCCGCTGGATATAATCCAAGTATTGTTCTTCCAAGTGTACTTTTTCCACAACCGCTTTCACCTACAAGGCTGAAAGTTTCTCCCTTTTTGATTGCAAAAGAAATATCACTCACCGCTTGGAGCGCAGCCTTTTTCCCTGTTGGAGATTTCACTACAAATGTTTTCCTTAGATTAACGATCTCCAAAATATTTTCATTATTTTTAAGCACAGGTTTAATTTCAGCTGTCTTTTCATTTGTCACTGTTTTCTCTGTCATATGCTGTTACCTGCCTTATTAGTGTTGTCATAAAGAAAACATCTTACTCCACGACCATCTTCTCGCTCGTAAAGAGGTGGTTTTTCTTCTCTGCAACGATCCATCGCTGATTTGCATCGTGGATGAAAGCTACAACCTGTAGGCATATGAAGCGCGTCAGGAACGGTTCCTTCAATCGCTTCTAATCGTTCTGTTTTCTCTGAAATCTTTGGAATTGCATTTAGCAGTCCTTTTGTATATGGATGAAGCGCATCTGAAAAGACTGCGGAAGTTGTGCTTCTTTCAACGATCTGCCCAGTGTACATGACAACAATCTGTTCACACATTTCTTTGACAACACCTAAATCATGCGTGATCATAATGATACCCATATTGCTGTGGTCACGTAAATGATTCATTAAATCCAAAATTTGTGCTTGAATCGTCACATCAAGCGCAGTTGTTGGCTCATCAGCAATCAATAATTTTGTATTGCATGCCAATGACATTGCAATCATTATTCTTTGTCTCATACCACCTGACATTTGGTGTGGATATTCATTAAACCGCTGCTCAGGTGCAGGTATTCCCACTAGATTCAACAACTTAAGAGCACGGTTTTTGGCTTCCTTCTTACTCACATCTTTTTGGTGAACAAGGATCGGTTCCATTATTTGCTTCCCACAAGTGTGAAGAGGATTTAGTGATGTCATGGGTTCTTGAAAAATCATAGAGATAGATTTACCGCGAATACCTCTCATTTGCTCCGGAGATAATTTGAGTAAATCAGTACCCTCAAATTCTATAGCTCCAGTAACTTCAGAATTCGCATTTTGCAAAAGACCCATAATGGCAAGAGAGGTAACACTTTTCCCGCTTCCGCTTTCGCCTACTATACCCAAAGAACTACCTTGTTCTAAATCAAAAGTAAGTCTGTCAACTGCAGTGACGACTCCTTGTCGAGATTTAAACTTGATTGATAAATCCTTCACTTTTAGTAATGTCATAAAGTCACCCTTGGAATGAGTCTTTTTTTAAAAAATTTTTTAAAGAATTTTAATTTTTTGATTATTCTTACTATATTAATATAGTAATAGTATAAAGTCCATAGTAGTTTTATGGAAATCGATTTAACGCAATCTGTTTCCGATCTCCTTATTTTGTTATTTTGGTAATGGATTACTATGTTCATCAGTTACCGCGATATTATAAATCTCTACCTAATAACATTATCTTATTTCATGAAATATGACAATTTTTTTACTCACTTTATTCGCTTATAAACTGACCAACATGGATAGAATAAACTATATAACGGAGGGGTTACTATGGATTTTAAGGACATCCTTGTTGAGTTAGTGATTGGCTACATTTTATTATTAATCATGACACGAGTACTTGGGAAAACAACAATTACTCAAATATCAACTTTCGACTTTATTGCTGTCCTTATTCTTGGAGAGCTTGTTGGTGCAGCTATGTATGTTCCTGATACCAAATGGCAGCATGTACTTTTCGCAATGGGGATTTGGGGAGTTCTCATCTATGGAACTGCTTGGGTAACACAAAAAATCCGCAAATCTCGTGAATTATTCGAAGGTCACCCCTCAATTGTAATTTCTAAAGGGTATATCGACTTTCAGGTAATGAAGAAAAACCAACTAGATTTGGATCAATTAATGATGTTGTTGCGAATTAAAGATGTTTTTTCTATTCGTGAAGTAGAATATGCAATTCTTGAAGCAAATGGTGATGTCAGTGTGCTGAAGAAGTTTCCATTCGCAAATGTGACAAACAACGATTTGAAATTAGTTCCTCAGACACAGGTGCTGTCGTATACAGTCATACAAGATGGTGAAGTTATTTATGAGAATTTAACTACAATTGGAAAAACAGAAGACTGGTTAAAGACAGAAATCTTTCATCATCAGTTTAAAGAGACTAAAGAGGTTTTTCTCGCTGAATGGAATGACCAACACGGCATGTTTGTTCAGGGATACAACATACCAAGCCCTAATCCTACATAAAATGTGAGCGAATCATTTAATTAGAAAAGAGAAAAACTCTTTCAAATCGTCAATAATCTGCCTGTTCATGATTTTTTGAGAAAGTCTCTGTAATTCTTGGACAATCTCATGATAAAAAGAAACAATGATTGCTAAAGAAAAAAGACTTAGCACAAACAATAGACAGATTTTCAAATATTGAACTCGTTGTTTCTTATGGTGCATCGCTCCGATTTTATCGAAATGATTTAATGCGGCCGCAAATTCTACACAGTTTTGAAATCGCTTATTTGGATCAGCTTTTGTCGCCTTGATAATTGTTTTTTCTAGCCAACTAGATAAGCTTATTTCAATTGAACGTATAGGGACTATTTCATATGAGTGCTCGCTTGGATTTCTCCCTGTTAGCAACTGGTGTAATAGGACACCTAGTCCATAAACATCTGTGCGAGCATCCGATTGTTTCGCCTTGCCAAACTGTTCTGGCGCAGCATATCCCCTTGTTCCTAAACACACTGTATCATTAGGGGCAACATCCTTCACTTCCCTTGAAATCCCAAAATCAATCAGCTTGATGATGCCATTCTGTTGTAGCATGACATTCCCTGGCTTCATATCTCGATAAATAATCGGAGGGCTTTGCTGATGCAAATATCCCAGGGCTTCACAAAGTTGTAGACCCCAATCAACCACTGTAGTTTCAGGAATAACATTGCATTCTAATAGCAACTGCTCCAAAGAGACTCCTTCAACAAGATCCATGACAAGGTAAATCACTTCTGGAAGTTCTATCAAATCTACTATTCGAGGAATATTTGGATGCTCGATTTTTTTGAGAAATGCGACTTCTGAATACAAACCAGATATGAATAAACCATCTGCCCCTGCATTCTTTTCAACGGTTTTCATTGCCCAATACTTTTTTAATCTGATATCGAATACTTGGAAGACTCGGCTCATGCCACCTTGACCAAGCTGTTTTATGATTAAATACTTTTCAGCAATTATTTTTTCATGAAAACTCATTTCTAACACCCGAAAAATCATCGTACTCTTTGAAAACGAATTCCTCATTTGCCAATCTGATTCGATCGTTATGACGAATCAATGTTTCAGTGTTACATGTCGCTCTCAAGTTATTTATGAAACTACCATTTCGTGAGTTGCAGTCTTTTAAATATGTGCAATTCTCTCTTTGTAGAACTTCAGCATGACAACGACTAATTGCTCGATTGTTGCCAATCACATAATCAACAAATAAGCCTTCTTTTCCTATGCGAAACGCATCTTTTGTTAGTGGAATCTTTTCTGAGGACTTTTTGTGAAGCAAATATTTTGCAGTATTTGCTTGTTGAGGCGTACCAAGCTTTGTGGTTAATGATAGCACCGTGGTCTTTTCGGAAATGTTGGGAATGGGTTCAATAATTTTCGGGGTGACTTGCTTGCTCTGTACATTTACCAAAGCAGCGTTTGTAAGTTGGTCAGGAGTCAAATCACTTTCCAATTTTCTTTTGTCTAGAATTGTTTGAAATGGATTTGTCTCCGCTACAACCTTTCTCGGAAAAATTTTCGCAAGAAAACTTGATTTGTGTTGGAGTTGATTGGCTTTCATTGGCAGTTTCTCCTTCTTTGAAGGAAAAATCGGTAGTCCCATCTCTTGAACATTTGGACATTGAGATACTGGAGTCATGGAACTTAAATGATTCTGTGTGTTTAGTTCTGAAGCTTCCATGTTAGGCTCAACAGGTATTTTTTTATCTAATAAATCAGTTAGAAATTGTTTGAATTCAGACAACCGAAATTCAGTACCGCAATTGATAAAGTTAATAATCTTCGCAACATAACTTATTTCTTCCGATTCATTGAACTGACATTCATTCATGATCTGCTTGACTATATGACGGATATCTAACGAAGTTGTTCTTGATCGAATCAAAGGCAGATAAGCAAATTGCAAACTGTTGCCTGAGAGTTCTACAAAAACATAGTCAAAATCAACGATGATCCCTTCATTTGGTAACATGTATCCTTTTGAAGACTTCAATGCTTCTACAAGGCTAATTAGTAAATCAATGACTTGTTCTTTTAATAAAACTCGTTTTAGAAACTGAGTTAGTGAGATTCTTGCAGTTATTTGATACTTGAAAAAAATATTCGAATTATGTTGGGAACAGCTAAAAGGTAAAAAGCCAGAAATTTGATTGCATTTTAACATGCCCAAACTAAATGAATCAGTCAGATCTTCTTGATCCAACATGAACACAAGAAAGCTGTTTTCATTGATATTTTCAAAACTAAATCTATCCATATTTTTCTCCTCAGCAACTCATCATAACAATGATGATTTTTTTGACACTATCCTTTGTAAAAAACGAATTACTGCCGATACTCTAGCAACTGAATCAGTTGCCATTTAGAATCGCTTTTGAATTGCACTGGAGCAACTCCATCCTTAGAAAAAAGCTTTGCATTTGCAAAAGTAGGTTCAATGATCATTTTATTATCCGGATTGATAAATCCCCACTTATCATCAACCAATACACCTGCTAGCCCCGTTGAAAAAGAGTTTGCATTGTCATATTGTGGCTGAATCATCATGATTCCTTTTTGACTAATGAACCCCCATTTATCATCAACCTTTACTGCAGCATACTCATTTGCTGCAAATGGTTTTGCGATTGCCATCCGCTGGGTGCCAAGTTGATTCCCTTTCAAATCGACGAGAATGTAGTACTCATCTTTCTGGACAAAAATCGCATTAAACTGGGTGCAAAAACCGTTCTGATCAATAATGACATCATCGTAGATAAATTCTGTAGTTGGTTCGAATTGCTTATTAATTAGTGCCCATTTTCCTTCACTATTTTTGACTGCTGCAACCCCGTTCTTCATTGCGCTCACATAGTCATACTCAAACATATGCTTCTTGAAATTGCGATCGATATATCCATATTTCCCATCCAATTTTGCGGGAGCTACCCCCTCGGAAAAAACACCAAGTTCTTCGAAGGTGTCATCCCCAACTAATTTTCGTTGTCCAGTTCGATCAATGTAGTACCATTCACCCAAAAGAGAAACTGGCATGACCGCTTCTTCTTCATCAAATCCATTAATTTGATCAAATTGGGATAAAATTTTGCGATTGCCTTCACTTGTGATTAGACCCCATTTGCCATTTTCCTGTACTGTTGCAGTATCCTCATACCAATTGTTGATATCATCGAAGCTAGCATAAAGTTTCATGTATTTGCCTCTTAAACTGTCTAACATCGTGCTGATTTCGCTTCTATCAGCAACATTTGCCGATTGCTTTAATACTGCGATTGCTCGAGAAATCTTTTGCTTGCTGAGAAAATGGTTTGCCTGCGCCAAGTATGGCTCAACTGAATCAGTGTCCAGCTGTGATGCTTTTGCACAGTATTGTAGAAATGCTGTTTCATTGCCCATAAATTCGTTCATATAAGCATATTTCATCGTCAATTGGAAATCTTCAGGTGACAATTCTAATGCCTTTTTGTAATATTCAGCGGCATCCACATAGATTTTCTTTTTTTCGAATTTTTCTGCTGATTGTACTAATTCATGAAATGTTGATTCCTTGGCAGTTACATTATGAAAAACACCGAACCAAGTCCCACTAATGATCACGATTAACAACGCGAAAACAACTTTTGCATCTTTCATAAGAAACCTTCTTTCAACTAGCTCATATTTGTGAAAATGTAAACAAGTGTGCCTAACAGCGTAAATGGTGCAAGCGGTATCGTATCCTTTAGTGATAATCTCCGAACCAGAATTAACAAAATGCTTGTAATAGCTGAAAACACAAATGTGTAAAAAAGCACTGCAACTATTCCAAGACCACCGATGTAAAATCCTAAAACCGCAAACATCTTTGCATCACCAGCACCGATACTGTTTTTGGAAAGTATCATTGCAAGAAAGATCAAACCACCACCAATGAGTAAACCGAATAATGATGGCGGAAATACTTTACTAAACGTCAGATAATAGCTCTCAAAAGGTATCAGTAGTAACCTAAATGCGATCAAAAACAATACCAACTCGTTAGGAATTATTTTTTCGCGGAAATCTATAATGGCCATAAGGTACAAAACAGACAACAATAAAAGAAATTTAATTGATGTAACGAGACCGACTTCATGTGGGTAGAAATCACTCATACATATTGCAAATATCAATATCGAACCTGCTATGAAGATGTTCGAGATTGTTACAATTGGTGTTTTAGGATGCCATGTCCAACTTTTCGAAAAATGAAATTGCATGTACAATATTGCAAAATAAGTGAATACTATCGAGAAAATAATATGCAGAACCAGAATCATTTTTCACCCCATTTCTGTGTATCTACGTTTCGTCAAGAAATGCCTTCTCTTGAAAGCTCCAAACAACTGTTACACCATATTTTTGTTCAATACTTTTTGTGATTTCATCAAGCGAAGTTTTATAAGAGATTGCTTCCTCGGGTGCGATAAGATGAATAATAGTTGATTTTGCATCACCAGAAGAATCCATTACTCGCCCATCATTCATTTTCAATTGCTGATCCAATTTAGCTACATTTGCTTGTGCCTCTTTTGAGTAACCAGTAAGCAAAGCTTCGATATTACCAGTATTTAATTGGTAATTACCAGACTCATCCCTTGTCGAGTAACTTTTATTAAAAATATTGATTGTGAAATAGGAAGTGCATACTCCAGCATCATATAAATCAATTCCAACTCCTGGTGCAACAGCATTACTGCTATTTTGTTGTCGAACCTCTGCTAAGAAGGCCTTTCCCCGATCTAATTGCCAATACTGCCACTTAGAAGTTTCGGAAGAATCCTCTTCGCTCAACAAGCTTTCATTTTGAATCCAGGCCGCTGTACTTGCAGTTTGTTTAATTACAATATCTTTATTAAAAAATCCCGGAATCATGCTTTTAATTCGATAAGTTGTAACTAAATTAATAGTTCTGCCATCTAGAAGTATTGTAGAGAGGTTAAAGTCCAGTCCATTTAAGCCATTTTCAATCTGATGTGCCTTTAAATAGCTATCTACTTCGCTTCGACTTCCATCTGGTAAGATGTATTTTGGAAGTAGGGTGTCACAAAGCGCTGGTGCTATCATGATGGATGCCGTCTTGCCCGACAGCTGACTTTTAAACAAGTCAGCAACCCCTTGAACAACATTGCTGGGATCTTCAAAGGCAGAGGTATTATTTAAGATATCGATGGTGCTCCCTGAGTTTGTGCTTGGCTTCGAAAAACCACCTGCAATACTTTGGTATAAACCTTGAACATTGCTGATCATTGTATCTAACTCATTTGAATCACCATTGACCACTCTTGTTAAATGGGTTTTGTCTGCCACATACAAATACTGCGAAACTTCTTTAGCAGATTGATTTAGCGCATGTTGAATTATGCTTTCTGTCCGGGCAACATTGGCGAATGATACAAGAATCACGAAAGCGAATAAGAAAAAACTTAATGCCAGTGTTGCCTCAATCGTGATTGAGCCATTATTTGAAATGCTTTTTCTCACAGTTTCACCCCGCTATCGTTGAAAACCCCTGTTGTTTGGCTAGTGCTGCTTGTCTTAATAACCACTTACTCCATGAAATTCAATTGTTTGAAATCCGCTTCCTAACTTAGAAAGGTCGAACTTATTTTGACTTTTGCTAAATGGTATACTTAGAAAATTTGTTTTCACGCCAACTTCTGCGTCCAATTTAACGTAACTATATTTATTGGAAAGGTTGAAGCTGGTGTCTTTGATGAAGTGCTTTGTTCCAGAATAGTCACTAGTGCCGTTAGTCATATTCACTTGAATCAGATTCCCAACTCTCGTTAACATTGCATCCTCCTGCTCGGAACGAAAAGAGGATAGTAGCACAAATATTTTTAAATATTCTTTATATGTTAGAGTAATTCCAGCACTAGCTGAAGAGGTTCTAGGGTTGTTAGCATCCGCGTCCTTAAATTGACTTGCGAATTTCTCAATGCCCGTTGAAACAATCTCTTTGACATTTTCCTTTCCACTTTGAATCGCCGAAGTCATTTCATCTTTAAAACTCGCTCCGATACTATTCAGCTTGCTGTGAATAACTTGATTGACATGTTCAGCTGTATTAGAAATAAGCTGCTCTAACTGATTAATAATAGAATTACTTATCTGCTCCACCTGTTGTTTACAGGTGAGCAATAATGACAGCAGCTGTTCTTTACAAGTGGCTTGAATTTCTGCTAGGGCCACCAATTTAGCTTCTTTCATGATTGTGTTTCCGTCCTCTGAAATACTGCTTCTCACTGAGTCAAAGACTTTTGTGAGCAAACTATTCAATTCAGCTTCACTGTATTGATCCACACTTGAAATTATCTCGGTCACTGCTTTTTGAATTGGCGTTACAATTGCACCCGTGGCAGAATCAATAACTGCTTGAGTTGTTCGATCCGCAAATTGATTGACGCTATCAATCAGTTCGTCCGCTTTTTCAGTACCAAACTCTTCTACCTTGTTAAAAACATCATCTATTTTCTGTTCAGCAAATTCGGTAGCCTGCCCTGCTGCTAACTTCGCTAAGCCAGTTAAACTGCAATGCCATGTTGATGAAGACTTATAAATCGGCACTGCCTTTCCAGCGGCCAATTCTTCTAAATCAATCTTTGACTCTGCTAAAGCAAATGCGATGGTGAGAGCAGTTTGAGCAATTGGCACACCGAATCCAGTCCATCCAGCTATGGCAATCGCTAATTTCAAAGTAATTTGTTGAATCTCGGAGCTCGTAAATGCATAACAGCTATTTAGTGCAAAGCGAATTCCAAAAAGCAAAGACTTGGTGTGCCCAATATTTTTATCTACCTCATCATTACCCCAAAGAATGTATTCCACTTCACCTTTGTAAAAGTGATTGTTTTGCTCTGATAACGAAACTCCACTCAGTGTTTGAAGCTGTTTTTGTGAGTAATCATTCGATTGATCAGATGTCAAACAGCTAAACATTTCGGTAATGTATTCTTCGATCAAAATATTTTCTGCTGCCGCATTGGCCAGTTGATTGAAATTACCCATTGCCCCAAGCCCTGAGTATGTTGTTCTTTGGGATTTGGCAATCTCTTTGTCAGAAGCTGATGGATCGACATTGGCAGCGTCGTAACTTGAAAGGAGTTGATGATTGGTTGAAAAACCTGACGGGAGAAGAGCAGAAACTGTGCCAGAAGCAGTGCCTTCTGCCTGAATACTTTTTTTCGCATCCCCGATTGTAAGTAGTTGTTTGCGTGTGCTTTTCGCTTCATTTTTTTCTTGCTGGTTTTCTTTTGAAATCTGCTTGGATAAAAACTTGAAGAAAGGTTGCGAGGACGAAATTGGTTGTAGGGTTTCGAGCCGTAATTCATTCCATTTTGTATCAAAGCAAGTTTGTGCTTGGGTATGGATTTCGCTAGAGTTGGCGCAGGGGATTGTGGAAAGGGCTTTTTGAAGAACTGAACTAGTGATATCAGGAATATTCAACTGCAAACAGGTAATGTTCTCTAGTTCATCTTTTGATTGCTGAATCAGTTTCGATCTCTCATCCATTTGGAGCTTAAGCTCTTCAAGTTTTTCTTGATCAATATTTGAAGCAGAAACATTTGCATCCTGCATGGCAGATTTGAAGTCGCTTGGAGAAAGCTTTCCTACCTCTTGTTGATAATTAGATCTTTCCTTGATAATTAATTGGAGTTCACTAGTTAAATTATCAAGTGCTTTTGTAGCAGCAGTGAGAGCTTCTTGACATCGTTCAAGTTGGGTTAGCTTTTGTTGATAATCAGCTTTAACCTCTTTAATAAGTGCTGCAGCAATTAACAATGGATCTTCTTCAACCTGAACTGACAACAGTGACAATCCTTGTTTTGTAATTTCACCTTGTTCGTCAGGCGTTAGTATCTTTTCATTTTGCTGCACGAGTAGACACTCAATTGCTGATTGTAATTTCAATTTGAAGCTCACATTTTGCGTAAGTGTCACTGCATCACTGTTATAAATAGTAAGCTGTTGATAAGCTTCTCCGCATTTATTTTGAATCTCACTTAAGCTACTGTCATAATTAATTTTCGCAACTATTGCATTGTTTTGCTGATCTACCTCCTTAAACAATCCTAACTTTGCCCCAAACCCGAACAACATGTTTGCAGGTCCGCGGTATTTCATATACTCAATTATTTGCTTTTTCATAGCAGCAGAGTTAGTCAGTTGAGACCCAGTAACACCTTTTATAGAAAACTGTTCTGGGCGCATCTCGATAAAATTGCTGTATCCCCCAGCACTCGTATTGTCCAAAAAATCATTCAACTGAGAAGCAATTGCGTCCTGTCCATTTAAATCCGTGCTACCCGTTAAACTATTGTTAAAGTAGGTCATAAGATTGTCAGTGAGTTCTGCAGGGTCTTTTGAAATCGCAAACAAACCGTACACATCTTTGAGAACTGCATCATACTCCGCCAAAGCAGCGTTCATTGTTAAATCACCCGCACCTGAGATCATACTTTTCCCTGCAGTTAATCGTGACCCATCTATCACTAATCCGGCGAGTAAGAACATTGGAACGATCATAAAGGTTAGCAATATTGAAACGGATCCTCTTGCTCTTCGACAAGTTGATGTTCTAAAAGTTCTTTGAGTGTTCATTCTATTTCCTCTTTTTATTTGACTTCAACTAGCATTTTCTTAATCCGATCGACAAAAGTCGTTAGCTTATTCTGTAATTGATATTTCTCGTTCAAGAAACCACCAACATCAAATGCAATATCCACATTTTTGATAAACTCTGCTGGATCACTCACTGTTGCAGTTGCGGTAATATCAATCAATAATAACTTTTCCAAACCCAAGTACCGTACAAAGCTTGGTAAATTAACACGATTTGTCACATGCACAACGATTTGCTGATTCAAAATCTTTCTCTCACATGAGATTTGGCAATCAATCTGGCTAGGGATGAGGAATCGATTTCTGCTTATCAAAGACTCCAACTCATCATTCAATGTTGCTAAATCTACTACATCAGATTGCAGGTAACGATAGGGCTCACTCTCCTCCAACACGTTTCGAAGCAATGAATCCGAAACTTCCATTGGAAAATCAGCTGCACTACTAATCACATTACCAAACAGGTTGTAACCCGTTTGTGCTTTTACCTTACTAACTGCCAAAGCTACTCTTTCAGCATCAGATTGCAAAGCTGATTTTTGTAAAAGCAGACAGCTCATGAATATGAGAATACCCATAATAAAGAAAACGATTGGATAAACAAAAGTAGCCTCAACCACTTTGACTGCACCCACTTCAGACCTTACAAAACGTTTGCAAAAAGCCATTTTCAAACCCCTTTTAAATTCTAAAAAAATATTTCATTCAAACAAGTGACTAATTCCCAAGGTTTTTGTAGTTCCATCTCCATCCGATTGCTTCAAACGTTCTCTGCTTTTGAGTCGATTTTGTCAAAAAGTGTTCCGATTAAATCACTAATTCTGTCACGAAAAATTATCAGTAAACCGATGATAATAATGATAATCAATATGATTGCGACAATATTGGTATCACCCCGATTCTCTGACAAAACTTTCTTGAAATTTGACTGTAAACTGATTAGACCTCTTAAAAAAACTGTTTTCATAAACTCTCCTCCTAAAATAGTAAACTCTGTTTTGGTGAATAATTTGATACAATGCTTATTTTGAAATGATGAGTGAAGCTCCTCGACGGTCATCATTTAAAACATGCCTGCAAAGACTGGAACAATAATCATGAATAGAATACCAATGAACATCATTGCAATTGGTAGTAACAATTTCTGCCCAGCCAGTTCTCCTTTTCTCTTTGCTTGATTTTTCTTTACCTCCCAGCTTTCATCTGCCAATTCTCTTAGTGACCAAGACAGACTATCACTACCTTTTTGCAGGTTTTGCGTGATCATTGAAGTGAACTTACGGATCTCTTTAACAACACAACGCTTCGCAAATTGATTGAATGCATCGACCTCTACCATTCCGTTTGAAATCGATATGGTCGTTTGCCGCATTTCTTGATAGAGGCATCCTTCACCTGATTTAGCGACTTTTTCCCATGCCTCTCTTAACACCAAACCTGCATTGACAAGCATTGCCAACTTTGAAACTACATGCGGTAAATCCTCCAAAAGCTCTGCTCTTCTTTTTGAAACTGCTTTAGAAACTGAATAGTCAAAGTAAAAGACTAAACATAAAGTTCCCACTAATCCCAGCACTAGAATATAAATATCGTTTGACAAAGCACCCAAACAAAAGCTGATAACTGTCAATAAACTGGCGTAGCTAATTTGACCACTTACCATTATCAGTTGATAAAAATCAGCATTCTCTGATCCATATATCTCCTCAATCTTCTTTAATTTCTTTATGAAGTAAGTTGATTGTAGCTTAATTGAAAAGGTTGCAATGATCGCCATGCCGACACCATATGTTCCTGGCAGAAAAAACTGCTTGGTATCAATTGTTCGAAGAATTTCGTAGTAGCGCGCTGCCTTAAGATAGAAGCTACCCCAAAATATTGCCAAACCACTTGCAATCGCTACAAAAACATATGCAAAAGTGGCATTCATGCTATCCCCCCATTCATCAATTTGTCTATGTAATCTAGAATCAGGATAAAGTTAATCAAACTCTAATATTTGTGATTCTTCTACCAACCCAGTAAGAAAGGATGAAAATTCCAGTTGCAACAACTTTCACAAAAATATTTAGAGGATTGTTAGCAGTAATTTCTGCACTCCCTAATGTTCCAAGCATTAGCACAATAATAAGTGGCATGACAATCATGATATTCAACTCATTCTTTTTCTCAGTAATAGTGGTTGCAATATCCATTTCAATTTCAATTTTGGTGTGAATCATTTCTTTTGTGTCAAAAACAATTTCTTTCATATTGCCACCTTGTCGCTGGCAAACTATAAAAGTACTCACGAAGCTCGCAATATCTTCTAAACGACTTCTGCTTGCAAAGTCCTCCAACATTGCTTCAATCGTATAATTATTTTGCAAACCCATCATGATTGTGCTGATTTCATTAGCGATGAGTGAATCTGATGAATACTGCTGACACATGTCATGATGAGATTCAGCAAAAGCATCAAATGTGTTTTTTCCTGATGAATAAGAACCTGCCAATGCCTCTAGAAAATCTGAAAATTGCATTAGTAACATATTTTTTCTTTTTTGAATTAGCGATTTACGATAAAAAGGTAACATAATGATTCCAGTAATAATTCCAATAATGAAGCTGACAAGTAATAGTCGAAACAGGATAAAGCTACTAACAAAAGCTCCTGTAAAGCAAATTGTGTAACCACGAAGCCTTTCGGAAGCATTCATGTCATAGATGTTATAATCAACACCACCGTGTACCCCTTGATGAATGACTTGCTGTTTCCTTTTACGAATAATCAATGCCTTCACCTCAATTCATCAAGATTCTTTCTATACATTTAAACGCTGCTATCGAATCACATTGGTTCAATTCCCATCATTTTCAGTCTCCCGACATTGACAAAAGGATTACTTGTTCTCACCAATTTTCCCGAAACTTTATCAAGCGTTGCATCTTCATCCTCTTCAAAAATGTAAAGTGGATTTAGAACTATTTGGCCATGTTCTACCCCTAACACTTCACTAATCTCCATCGTTCTTCTCGTTTTGTCTCTCAACCTTGAAAGATGAATGATAATATCTAGTGCAGATGCAATTTGCCCCCGAATCGCTTCTAATGGCAGACCCATCGCACCTTGCAGTACCATTGTTTCCAACCGCACCAACATATCAACTGAAGAATTCGAGTGTCCAGTTGACAATGAACCTGCATGGCCAGTATTCATTGCCTGTAACATATCTAGTGCTTCACTCCCGCGAACCTCGCCCACAATTATTCTTTCTGGCCGCATTCTTAATGATGCTTTGATTAAGTCTCGTATCGTAATAAGACCAGTTCCAGATGAATTCGCGTTCCTCGCTTCAAGCTGCACAATGTTTTTGACTCCTTTAATTTGCAGTTCAGCAGAATCTTCAATGGTGATAATTCGCTCATCCTTTGGGATAAAATTCGACAATGCATTCAAGAAAGTCGTTTTTCCAGAACCTGTCCCACCACTTATAAAAATGTTAAACTTTGCATAGACCAATCTTCTCAGCACATCGGCAATTTCAGCAGTAATCGAATCATATTCAATTAACTTTTCGATGGTCATCGGTACCTTGGAAAATTTACGAATTGTCACGATAGGCCCATTTAAGGCAATTGGTTTTAACACAACATTTACGCGAGAACCATCTGGTAATCGAGTATCAACAATAGGATTCGCTTGGTTGACTTCTCTTCCAGCGGTAGCTACAATCTTCTGAATTGTATTTTCTAACATGCTCGCATCGCCTAGTTTGAGGTCATGTGCCATGATTTGCCCAGCTCGCTCAATAAAAACTTGCTCTGTTCCATTTATCATGACTTCAGTTATCAAATCGTCTTTCATGATTGCGTCTAAAACACCAAAACCTCGAAAGCTGCTCAAAACTTGTTCTACTATCTCGACTCTTTTATCGATAGGAAGGTATTTATTTTGAAGTTTGTTATTAACAAGCATTTTGATCTCAAGTGTGAGTTGTTCATCAGAGAGTGTAGCAAGAGGTAAATTACTTGTGGCAAATTGTCTGATTTCAGTAATTAATTGCTGAATATCTTGCTCGCCGACCAATTTCTTGCCCATCAGGAAGTTCCCTTAATATTTGTAAAATTGGTTGTCCTAGCAATATGTTCTGCTAGCTGTCTCATTGGGGTTCTGCTGAATTCAGGTGTTTCTCCATGACAGTTCAAATGCGAATGGTGCAATGCTCCAAAAGTGGTTGATGCTTTATTAAGCAGTATTCCTGCAAGTTTCGTGATTTCTAGTCCCTGTTGCTGCTCAATCACTTGTAGCGTTTCCAACATTCGTGTTAATTTTGCTCCCGCCAACATCGAACCGTTTGTAACAAAAATAATTTGCGAGCATATTTCCATGACAGCAATGGCTGTCTCATCTAATCTAAATGGCATGTCAACAATAATA
Organism: Caryophanales bacterium; assembly: GCA_031554275.1. Lineage (GTDB taxonomy): Bacteria > Bacillota > Bacilli > JARBTR01 > JARBTR01 > JAVBKB01. The sequence goes on from JAVBKB010000128.1 coordinate 34,571, forward strand.
TAATCGTAACTAAGTGACTGCAAACTTGAGAATAGACCCTTAATTTCATTTTCATTTACTTCAGAAAAATCTAGTGCCAGTTTGCACTCACTAAGAAAATCGACACCACTATGATCTGTACTGATACAACTCTCGACCCTCATGGTCGCTTGCTTCATGTTACTTTTGATAGAAAAAATCACCTCACTCAAGCCTTGCAAATCATCACCCTTAAACAAAGGGCTAACAACTGCCATTGGATCAAGATTCAAATAGAGGACCTTTTTGCCTCGAGCTGATTGCTGATAACCAAATGCCGCAGCAATCGTCGAGCAGCCAACTCCGCCTAATATGCCACTAAAACAAATGATTTCAACATTACTTACACTGTTCGTTCGAAATCTATAGCCATCAGTTGCTTGATCGGAATACAAACTCAATATTTGTTTGTAAATCCTTTCAGGCTTCTGAAATTTGCAAATAGCAAATTGCTCATTAACCGTTTCAACCTGATTCGTTTCCAATAAGTAACCAAATGCACACGAGCTAGGGAGCAGTGCCCGATCGACGTTCATTTTCTCACTACAGAGCAGCACATCAATTGAATGATTTTTAATAAAAGCATGGAGCATACCTGCAGTTGTGAATGTATAAAGCTCAACCTTATCATGAAGCGAGCTTTGAAATGTCGAGCTGAGCTGCTGAACAAAAACGATGTCATCATCTACTATTGCAAGTTTTAATTTCATTCGACTCACCCTCTGAACTTGTTTTCCTGATAATAGTAAAACCCATTTTCAAGTGCTATTCAAATTGGTAAGTTGCCAACTTCATACACTGAAGTTAACGATTTGAGGCAAGTTTCAGCTATATAATCCAAATTGTCGTTAGAAATGCAACTTACTCACGATATAATTTTCAAAGACGAGGAATAACTTACGAAGGATCGTGGGACTAGGAAATTATCACGAAGTATTTGGGAATCTTAGTGAGTTTTAAGTTAGGATACGCTCAATTATTGATTGAAATGTCGATTGTTGCTTTCTGTAGAAAATGAATATTGAACAGAAGCACGATGTGGAATGTGATGAGGATTGGAATTGAAATCTGTAATGAAAGAAATACTTGATAAACTTCTTTTGCCATAAAACGTAGTAGAACAGGAATACTTGCAACCATTGCAATCATCATAAATACTTGGATGGAAGCAATCTTTTTCTTGCGATATAGTTTGTCTCGTTCCTTTATCTCAAAGGCGATATCTTGAAGTATTTGATGAAATAAATCTGCTGCTTTCCCTCCGAATTCATATCTTATTTCAAGTATTTGATGAAATATATCAATGGCAGCAAAGTCATATTTCAGAAAGTGATTTGCTGATATCGTTTGATTTTTATCAATATCCATAATTAACTTTTGCACATCTTTTTGGATTGATGGGTGTATATTTGACGCAATTGCTTTCAGTGCGTCTGGCACATTCAAATTCGACTTCAACTTAAATACAGTACCGCTTGCATAGTGATTCAAAGCTTTTAGCTGTAGTTGGTAACGACGAGTTTGTCTGTTCAAAACAGCTATTGCATGGAAACAGGCCCACCCTCCGATTAATCCGAATATAATCGACAAAATCATATTTTTCGAGATTGTTAATTGGAAAATAAAATTAATCAATATGAAGACACCCAATACACAAACGAATTCTACTAATGAAAAAAGTCGCTTTATCTGTAGGATCATTTGTCTGACTCGCTCCAATTAGTCACCTCCTTTCAAAATAACTTGCATAGTTTGGTTTAGTTTTGACCTGTCTGTTGGAGTAAATCCATTCAGGTAGAATCCTCTTCCCTTGTTCAGGATTTGTAGCTGCTTTAACTGGTTTTGCGAAATATTTATACTGTGGGGATAATTAACTTTCATAATTGGCGCAGGTTCTTCATTAATAAATACATTATCAAACACACTGCCAATTAGAAATTTATCAAATGTGAAGGGTTGGTCGATAAAGAATGTTATCTCGCTTAAGCCAAGTTTTTCAAGCACCATCTCATGATGATAAATGGTTTTGGGTTGTAACAAGGATTGAGCCGAAATGGGTAGCAGAAAACTTGTTGCACTCGTTTGGATCGGAGCGTCCTTAATATCTAGCTGAAATGAAGTGCAATTGCTGAAGTCAGCTTGGATTTTTCGCGAAATTGTTTCTTCCGAAAGTCCTTTCTGCACCGAAGTCAGAAATCCTGTTCTACTTGTCAGATAGAAGTCTTCCGCAAAAGTTGGCGAAATAGCATAGTTCTCCTCTTGGCGAGACACATCTAACACCAGCGGAATGACATATTTATTCGAGCTCAAACCTGTATCATTTGCGAACTTTTGTTGCAAATTCTCATCCACGTCAATCGGAAAATAGCTACTCTTTCCCGTTGAAGTGAAAACTTCAGCAAAATCGTTTTGATATTGGATTGGAGATGGCAGCAACAGCAAACTTGTTTGCGTTTCAAGCTTTTGTACTGGTTGCTTGGCAAATTGGAATGACTCGTATTGGATTGCTGGTGCGGATTCACCAACAATATATTGACTTCCAATTTGAAATCTATGTTCTCCACTAGCAGTGATCCTCTCCCCCATTTGGTGACGTACGATCAACGGTTTCGAATATTCAAAGGTTTTTACGAAATCCCAGCGTGGTGTACTGGACTCAATTTCCCATTCCAACACCTCACCAGTAGCACTCGTTACGCTAGGTCGATATTTCTCATAATAATGATTGGTATATTCATAACTGAAGCGATAAATAATTTCTTTCCCATTAAGCGGTGCAGCTGGAAGAGTTGCTTCAGTTCCATCTATCGTTAGTTCGTCTGAAGAAATCTGCGCATGTATATTTCTAACAGCAATATGTGCTGCACCAGGCTTCAAGTGATTGGTAGCCCGAATAAATGATTGAAGTTCATTGTTTTTTTCTAAACGCCAAGCAGTCGAACCTATCACCTTCGCACTTACTCGTTTCTCTTTCAAGCCGGAAGGATCTTTCTCGCCAGAATAGTACGTTGCTTTAATATTATAGTGCTGCTGAATATCAATTTTTGCTGCCAATGACCATAAAATCGTCATGCCTCCAACATCTTTTGCTGCCAAAATGCTAGCCGCTCCATCATTATAACTGGTATATAACATACCCTTTGCCGAAACACTATTTGGTGGTATCGTCATGAAAACCGCATGTAAATAAACTGGCGTTTCACCACTCACCAAATTCGTCATCCCAGCGGCTGTAAGCGTGGACTGAATAGTTTTGACAGGAATTTCAAAATTGTAAGTTGCTGTTTCATCGCTATGATCAATATGGCTGACTGCTTCAAGAAACATAATATCAGTGTGCGGCACTGATTTGGAAGGTGCTAAATCAGATACCGGATTCTGGGTAATGATAAACCCAACAGTGCGATATCGCCATGAAGAAACTGAGCCAATATGAGAAGTCATACTAAATTTGATTGCTCCTGACTTCTTGTCAAATGTCGCTTCGCCCGCTTTTGCCTTATTTTCAAAAATTATTTGTAGCATCAACAA
>JAVBKB010000134.1:0-6242 GCA_031554275.1 Caryophanales bacterium
CATAGTGCAGGACTGGATCTACTTGGAAATCAAGGTTTCAAAACAAATCCGGAGCGTCGTGTTTGCACTACAATAGAAGAGGTAATTAGATTCACAAAAGAGTGGACTGAAAAGAGAAGCTCACTAGATTATGAAATTGACGGAATTGTCATTAAAGTGGATCAGATAGCGCAACAAGAAATACTGGGTATGACTTCAAAAAGCCCTCGATGGGCAATTGCTTATAAGTTTCCTGCAGAAGAAGCGGTCACTGAGTTATTAGGCATCGAACTGACTGTGGGTAGAACAGGTGTGATTACGCCAACTGCAATTCTTTCGCCAGTTAAAGTTGCAGGAACAACAGTGAGTAGAGCGACGCTTCACAATGAAGATATCATTCGAGAGAAAGACATTCGTTTGGGAGACACAGTTGTCATTCGAAAGGCAGGCGATATCATCCCTGAAGTGGTACGTGTATTACTTGATAAGCGTCCAGATTCGGCTGAACCGTACAAAATGCCAACCCAATGTGTAGAGTGTGAAAGTGAATTAGTGCGACTAGATGGTGAAGTTGCGCTTAGATGCATGAATCCAACCTGCAAAGCGCAAATCCGAGAGGGACTTATTCACTTTGTTTCACGAACTGCCATGAATATTGATGGACTTGGTGAAAAGGTTATCACGCAGTTATTTGAGGCGAATTTAATCCATACTGTGGCGGATATCTACAAATTACAATATGATCAGCTGATTGAATTGGAGAGAATGGGAACACGCTCTGCCCAAAACTTGCTAGAAGCCATTGAAGCTTCAAAAGAAAACTCATTGGAGAAGCTTTTATTTGGATTAGGCATTCGCCATGTTGGTTCAAGAGCAGCAAAAACGTTGGCGCTTGAATTTGGTAATTTAGATTCTCTAATGAAAGCGAAGGAAGCAGATTTAATGGCAGTCAGTGAGATTGGCGACAAGATGTCAGATGCAATCTGTGCTTATTTCGCTCAAAGTGGAACGAAAGAGCTCATTGATGAGTTGCGTGCTTCTGGGGTAAACTTTGAATACAAAGGAAAACGAATAGATAGCGCTTCATTAGCTGGCTCGAAATTCCTCGGGAAAACTTTCGTTGTGACAGGGAAACTGGATAGTTACGGTCGAGATGAAGCAAAGGAAGTTATTGAAGCATTAGGTGGCAAGGTTTCAGGCAGTGTAAGTAAGAAGACCCATGTTGTAATTGCTGGAGTGGATGCAGGTTCGAAACTGACAAAGGCAACAGAATTGGGTATTGAAATTTGGGATGAGGAGAAGTTTGAACATGAAATTTCTGAATCTAAACAAGCATAGTTTGTTGAAAATAGCATGTGTTCTAGTGCTGTTGTCATTGGTTGGTTGTAGTCCGTTAAAAGAAGGAAACAAACAAACAATTGATCCAAATACCAAGGTCGTGACAATCCCAGATTATAGAATATCAGGTGACTATTATCGATCTGCCCTCGATACACAAGAAGGATTTAAATCAAGTGTTGCTAGGGGACTAGTCGTTACCAATTTGAATTCCCGCACTGACTTAGATGAATTCGAACTAGGCTTAATGAGGGTGTCACAAAGCGCATTCCCTACAGATAAATATTACTTTCGAGAAGGTCAGTATCTTGATAGGAAAACAATAAGCTCTTGGTTAGCTAGAAAATATTCGCCAGAGCAATTAGTAGAGAAGAAACTGAAGGATACACAAAATTTTGGACTAAATCCTATTAATACAGGAGATCCCAAAGCCTCACCAGAATACTTAGCTCATATCTTAGAGCAGGACTATATGGTCATAGAAGATGGTAATACTTTGAAATTAGGTGGTATTACAATTGGATTAGCGCTAAACTCTCCCGCTTACATTCAGGGCGCCGCATCAAGTACAGATATCGCTGAAACAGCAAGCGATCGAACCGTTTTACTGAGTGAAGGAAAATTGATTGCAGATGAAGTTCTCACTAGATTGCGCCAAGTTGAAGGATTAGAAAATGTTCCAATAACAATTGCGCTTTTTAAGCAGTCACCACTTGGGAGCGTAATACCTGGCAATTTCATAGCGGTTACAAACGTAAATGCTGGAGGCAACAGTATTACTGATTGGCAAGAGGTTCACGAGCAGTTCTATATTTTCCCATCCAAATCAGCATCTGAAAACGCTAATACACTAGACGATCAAAATCTATTTAATGAATTCAAAAAAAATATTGAGAATTTCTTCCCCAATTTCAACGGAGTGATAGGAAGAGCTTCTTATTCAAATGACAAACTTCAAGAGCTAATGATTACAATCCCGATGCAATTCTATGGAAAGACTGAAGTAATCAGTTTCACACAATATGTGACATCTCAATTAATTAATTTCTTCCCTGAGACGATGAGTGTTCACATCTCAATAACTTCCTCAAATGGGCCAGAGGCTCTGATTGTTAGAAATGCAGGAGATACGCAGCCGTTTGTGTATGTCTATCACTAATTATAAGAAAAAATCGTCATGAAATCGTGACGATTTTTTCATTCCAGCTTACTTAAAAAAAGTTTTTTAATCAAAAAAAATAACCAAAATTGTAAGCTGAACTGTTATAATATATTGTATTAGATTGGTAGATCCTCGACGGAAATCAGGAGAAAACAAGTTTAGCTTTTTATATGCGGATGTAATGATTTTTTCTTTACAATATTTTGATGATTCATAGCGCTTAACGAAAAAAACCAGAGTAAATTACAATCACAGGAGGCTTATTACATGAACAGAAAGAGTGAAAGAAAATCGAAGAACAGGTTAAAGCTAGTTGTTTTTGCACTAATCATAGGGCTGGTTCTACAGTATACACTTTATCCGAGTATCATAGCGAACGCATTAGCATCAGATAAAACACAAACAAAAGCTAGTACTGACATCCAAAGTATTCAAAGGGAGCTGAATCAGACACAGGATCCATCAAATAAAATAGTACCGCCTAGACCCGATCTAGTGCTTACTCTGACACAAGATTTAACGAATAAAACAAAAATCCACATAGGCGCTAGAAGTTTTGCAATGAACATCACTACTTTGAAAATCGCTCATGGTGATTTGCCTGTGAACTTCTTTGTTGATAAAGGGTTGGTAGTACCGTTGGGAACATCAAGTGATACTATTCAGACAAGCTTTGATATTCTACAGAATGGGATTTACACCGTTTACGCACAAAATTCTGATGGTGGAGAAACAGTGGGCAAAGTTTATGTGACGGGTCTTTCTGAACCAACTACTCTAGTAGACTTGCATGCTGTTTTGGAAGAAGTGATGACTACTAAGAACTATAGTGCAGAAGTCAAAGACGTTTTGAGAGAGACCTTAGATACTACATTTATGCAGTACAATGATTTAGAGCAAGTCTATTCAGTGCTAGGTCTTCCTACCAAGGCAAAGTACATATTTGATAATTTCGTAAGCTTGTTTGATAAGAATATTGACACAATTGGTATTCATAATCCGGAGGATCCAGCTTGGCAACAAATTATTCCTCAGGAATCATGGGGCGTTAGAGGTTTGTACTTAATGTCTGATCGAGCATTTCATTTTCTGCGATCCGACTCGGAAGTGGAGCAAAGTTTAGTATTTCATGAAATATTCCACTCAAGTCAGCAAAACATTTTACAAAAATATGATGAAATGTACCTTTATTATATTTTTGTTGAGGGCGGTGCAGTTACAAGAACTACTGTAGTTGACGGGGTTACTTTAATCAATCATGGAGGTATGAACTTACAAGATATATCCAGAGAGAATTATTTCGTAAGCATCAGATCGAATGGAGCATTTATCCAAGGTGTCTATGGGAATTTTTTTGAAAAACTACAATTGTTAGTGGGTTATCAAGCAATGGAGCAATACAAGGTTGACGGCGATATCGATAAAATCAAGCACATCATTGATTCTAAATATGGTACTGGTACCGCGAATAAAATATTAAACAATATGAAAATTATTTATGATTATTCAATCAGTGATTATTCGGATAAATTACCTGCCTTTAATGCTGCAATAGCTCTTGAGAACACAATTTTGAAAGCACTACAAGCCGAGATTTCAACAGTTAATAGTAGAGAAAAAGCAACAGATTATTTGAATTTCTACAGAATGTACAAGGAAAAACTGTTAATCAAATATTACGAAGACATTGTTATTAATAACGGCTCAACTGTGACCTACTATACAAATGAAAAACTAAATATTGATTCACTGGAACAGCTTCTTGTGGACAAACTAAACAGCTATATTGTATTGCCAACATTTAGTGATGATCCAGTGAAAAATGAGGCGGCAATTCGGTCGCTTTTTGAGACAACTCGCGATAGTTTATATGGTCCCTACAATCTATACAATGTGGAATATAAGTACCATGATCAAACCGGAGAACTTGAAATAAGAAATATGGTTGGAGGCACACCATCAGAAGGGTATAAGAAACTTTTGACTGTTCCGGACAAACTAGCGGCACCCGTCATCACAGCGCCAATCGATGGTACAACGCTTACCGATGGAAGTGTTACTGTAACAGGTACTTCAGCACCAGGAGCATCAGTCAAGATAACTGTGACACCGGATACAGTAATACCAGAAACAAGCGCTCCTGTCACAGCAACAGTTTCAGCAGACAGTTCTGGCAATTGGTCAGCACCGATTGAGTTTCCTGAGGGTGCTGGAACGATTTCAGCAACTCAGCAGGTTGCTGGTGTCACGAGCCCAAGTAGTGCACCAATTGTTTATAGAGTAGACTCAATTGCACCAACAGCACCAATAGTTACCCAGATTAATTCAGAATCACTAGCGATTTCAGGAACAGGTGAGTCTGACGCAACAGTTACAGTTACATTTTCAGGAGGTATAACTGGAACAGCAGTTGTGGGAACAGAAGGCGACTGGTCGACAGCAATTCCAACTGGAGTTAAGTTGGAGGTCGGAGACACAGTGACTGTGACACAGGCAGATAGAGCAGGAAACGTCAGTCCAGTAGCAACCGTAACAGTAACAGCAGTAGCAGACACAACAGCACCAATAGCCCCAGCAGTTGATCCGATTGAAGCAGGAGCTACAAAGATAACAGGCACAGGTGAAGCTGGCGCAACAGTAACAGCAGATTTCCCAGGTGGATCAGGTACAGTGATTGTCGAATCAAACGGCAAGTGGACAGTGCTTCTTCCAACAAGTATTAAGCTGAAAGCAGGAGACGTAGTGACTGTGACCCAAGCAGATAGAGCAGGAAACGTCAGTCCAGTAGCAACCGTAACAGTAACAGCAGTAGCAGTTGATCCGATAGGTAGTAAAACAGTGAATACAGGAACAAAGCTTCCTAAAACAGGTGATAATGCGCCCCTGATGTTGGTTGTAGTGTTATTTGGAACTCTTGCTACATTAAATGTATTCAAAAGAAGCATAAACACAAAAAACTAGATTATTACGAAATCGTCTGATTTACTATGTTGGGAGTGGAAACCTTTCATGGGGAATCATGTATAAGACAATCAATCAGTACCCCAACTTCAAGGTGGGGTACTGATTCGTCAATAAAGGCACTTTTTTTAAAAAAAGCACTTTTTTCGAACGCTGACATTTGTAATACTGAATAAAAATTAGTAGAATAAGAGAGATAGACATTCAGTCGTGAAAAACTGATGATTTCATAAAGGGGGCGTTTTAGTTGGTACAACCTTATCGACATGAACCATTTACAGATTTCTCAATTGAAGAGAATCGTAAGAAGATGCAAGAAGGCATTAAACTAGTTGAATCACAATTGGGTAAAGAATATAAACTTGTGATTAACGGAAAGCAAGTTGATTCTGATGATCAAATTATCTCTGTTAATCCAGCGAACCATGCAGAAGTAGTGGGAAAAGTCGCATCTGCCAAACAGGCACATGCTGAGGAAGCTCTCCAAGCTGCACTAGTCGCATTTGAATCTTGGAAGAAAGTTAAACCAGAAATTAGAGCTGATGTACTTTTCAAAGCAGCAACGATTATCCGGCGACGAAAGTTTGAGTTCAGCGCTTGGCTAATTAAGGAAGCTGGCAAATCTTATGTAGAAGCAGATGTCGAGTGCGCAGAATGCATTGATTTTCTAGAATACTATGGACGCCAAATGTTGCAATATAAAGACGGTATGCCGGTACAAAGCAGACCAAATGAACATAATCAATACCATTACATTCCGCTTGGAGTAGGATTTGTAGTTTCGCCATGGAATTTCCCATTT
>JAVBKB010000148.1:0-5194 GCA_031554275.1 Caryophanales bacterium
ACAAATAAAGAAGAACTTGAAGCCGGAACAGATCCAAACAAAGCAGATACAGATGGCGACGGAATGCCAGATGGTTACGAAGTTGATCATGGTTTGGACCCATTAGCAAATGATGCAGATGCAGATCCAGATGGCGATGGTTTGACAAATAAAGAAGAACTTGAAGCCGGAACAGATCCGAAAAATGCAGATACAGATGGCGACGGAATGCCAGATGGTTACGAAGTTGACCATGGATTCAACCCATTAAATCCAGACGAAGATGGAAACGGCATCCCTGATGGAAAAGATGATCCAGATAAAGATGGCTTGACTAATGAACAAGAGATACAATATGGAACAGATCCTAATAAGTATGATACAGATGGCGATGGCATAAGCGATGGTGATGAAGTTCGTAACGGAACTAACCCACTAGTTGCAGATCCACCTGCAAAAGGAGCTACACCTACACCTGCACCTGCACCCGCAGCTGCAACTCCGAAAACATCTGATGCATCACTTCCATTGGTTAATACATTACTAGCTTCCCTAGCTGGAACAGTATTGTTCTGGAGAAAGAAAAAAGATGTAGAGAAAAACTAGTATTAAGTAATAAAAGAATCACTGAAGAATTTATCATTCTTCAGTGATTTTTTTAAATAATCTTAGTTACTCAGTGCTTATCCTGATTACCGATTAAAATAGTGAATGATTTGTCCGGAAATTTTTCATCTCGCACGGCAAAAAATGCGCGAATATCTAGATATTTAAGCACTTTTTTAACAAAGCAAGATGGAAAATTACCACAAAGCATTCGCTATCTTAATCGGTAATCAGGATTAGGCTGAGATTCTATAACTTGAACGAGTGAAGTCTCTTTGGCTTTAATTTTCGGATTAAAATGTATAAATATAGTAATAGATTTAGAACGCTATTCTCTGATGAACTTCAATAGTTGACTAGGTAGAAAGGCAGATTTCGTAGAAGATAGTTTTACAATAACCAATCATGGTGATGTTTTAATTGGCGGCATTAGAAGTGGTTATGTCAAAAAGGGAGATGTTGTTCAGGACGATCAAGGAAATAGGGTAAGAATTGTTTCAGTTGAAATGACAGTAAGAATTGTTTCAGTTGAAATGACAACAAGTGTCGATCCAAATTTTCAAGTTGGTCTGGTATTGGAACCAAATCAGTTTGATGTTGGGGTTTTCAATAAAAAAATGCTCTACATGGTTTTGCCTGATCATGAAAAGGAGTGAGAATGATGATTAACTTCGATGCAAATCTTTCTTTGGAGCAACTTGAAGATGATTATTGGGGAGAACCAACGTACTCATCTGGACTTGTGATTGGTTGTCATAAGTATCGCAAAGTACCTGTCAATCAACTTGGTTCTGAAGGATTACGGTTATTGATTGGGCAGAAAATAGGTTTGGAATATCTCGTGCCGATTGCCATATCCATGCTTGCTGAAAATCCATGGATTAGAGGCGATTATTATCATGGTGATCTACTGCAAAATGTTTTACGAATTGACTCTTCCTTTTGGAACAAGCATCAAGATTGGTACTATGATTTAGATTCCATCATGATTTCTGTAGAATGCTTTGAAAAACTAAATTTGCTCGTTTCGTGGGAGCAAACTAAAAATGAACTATTTGGTGAGTCAAATTGAAGGGTTGATTCACTGTATTTTAGCAGCTCTCCTATTTTGTAGTAATGATTTTCTGACAGTTTTCAAGGAGGAATCCATTTGGCAAACACAATTCGGATGAAAAACTCAACTAACGATGAAGATGTAAGGATGAGTAATGGTGCAACTAGTGTATTTATTACCATTTTTGGACTAAGTGGGAGCAGACTAGCGACAACTGAAGCTGAGAAAAGATTGGTCGTTTGGGTACTCGAAAAAGATCAAACTTTCTGTGGAATTGGAACTGTTGGATTCGATATTTGTGAAATGCCTTGGAATCCTAGTGATTTTGATCACGAGCAGGCATTTGTTTTTTCTATTGTTGATGGGATGAAACAAAAGTTGGGTTGGGAAACGCTAGATTATGAGCCGAACACGGAAATTATGTTTAGCCGTTTTGATTTATTTCGAAACTTAGTAAGCATGATGACTGTTGCGGATATAAATCAAGAAGAAATTGAGAAATGGTGGGCAGCAGCTGAGGCTGACGATCCGATACTAAACGGTTATCCAGTTTGTGAAAAGCATGGAGTGTTGCTATCTCTTTTTGGCTGTCATGCTTGTAATGATTGATTAAGATACTTTAAAAGTTTAATGCAGTTTGAAAGAGTAATGAAACTTTTTAATAAAAAATTTTGAAGCATCCCAAATCGGGGTGCTTTTTTTGCGAGGTGAAAAAATGATTGCAACAAATTATGACGATCCAAAAAGACATATCCACGTTCTGTCTTATGGTGGCGGAACTCAATCTACCGCCCTTTTGATAATGTCACTTAAGGGTGAAATTAATGGTGTAATTCCAGACTATGTGATCTTTAGTGATACAGGTTGGGAAGGTGAGAGGACCTACTCTTGGGTTCATAAAGTAAATGAATACATTAAAAAGAAATTTGGTAAAGAGATCATGATCACGAATAATGGGAGCATTCGACTGGATATTTTAAATAACTCAAGGTTTGGTAGTCTGCCTTTCTTTACAAAAAATCAGAATGGTAAAATCGGTATGCTTCGCAGACAAATGCACTTATGAGTATAAGATTAGGCCAGTTAATAAAAAGATTCGTGATCTGCTAGGGTACAAACCTCGACAGCATATCAAGGAGACTGTCCACCTTTGGAAGGGGATTTCTGCTGATGAGATTTATAGTGTGAAACCCTCAGCTCTTAAATGGCAAGTGGCTGAGCATCCTCTAGTTGATCTGAATTTGGATCGATCTAATTGCATTGCTTATATTGAAAAAGAGGGTCTTGGAACTCCACCACGGTCCAGTTGTGTTGGGTGTCCTTTTCATAATGATGATCAATGGAGAAACATCAAACTGCATGACACAAATGCTTGGATTGAAGCAATTGAGGTAGATCATAGTATACGGAATTTGCAAAAGTTTAAGGGGAACGCGTACTTGCACCGTTCGTGTTTGCCACTAGATCAAATCGAATTTGATGAAAATCAACTGGAATACTCAGGGTTTATGGACGAATGTGAAGGGATGTGTGGCGTTTAAACTAGTTATTTTCGAGGCTGAAATTATTGAATATGATATAATTGTAGAATCAGTTTTCTAACTGAAATATTGATTTTTTGCAAGTAGAAACTTGCAGGTGATTGGTTGATAAACCATAAGTTTGTAATTACAGACGATTGATTGGTTGATAAACCATAAGTTTGTAATTACAGACGATGAAATTGAGTGTTTTTCACTAAGTGAGTATGACTGCACTAATTTGGTAGTGAGGAAGTATTACATATTTGGTTTCCAGTTATCAATGAAAATGGCGAATTTAATAAGTGTTTAGAATACGAAGTGGATACTGTTGAAGAAGCTTTTGAATGTATTGTGTATGCAATGAATGCGATGGGATGTTGGAATGATAGTTTGGAATTAAAACTGCTTTGTGAGAAATTTGGAGATTGGGATGAAAAATACTGCTAAATAGCAAAATTGAGTTTTTATCAAATTATTGAAAAGCATGAAATTTGATAGGGGAATAATAATAAATTGCGATTGCGAGTTGTTGCTCATGAACCATTTATATAAAAAGATTGAAACTATTAAAACCAGACCTGGTATGTTTTTAGGAACAATAAGTGTTTCAAAATTGAGGTCATTTTTAGATGGATACAAAATGGCATTATATGACTTCAAATTGTCAGAGCGTACTGCATTATTACCATTGCCGTTTTGGTTTTTTCATGAATATGTAGCAGAACGCTTCGGTTATTATGAATCAACTTCCGGATGGTGCAATATGATTTTGGATCAAGTTGCGCGCGATGAAGAAAAGGGATTTCATCTTTTCTATACTCTGTTTGAAGAATTTAAGCAGACAACAATCAGTCGCTGTTTTGTAGCAGATTTGAATGAGTCGAATATTAAGTTTCATCTTTCTGATAAATCTGTTCCATATTGCTTGTCGGGAGAAAATTTCGACATTAGAGAGCCGTTGTACAAAAATCCTGTGAGAGTTTATTATGCTGAACTTTCAAATCTACCTTATTTCAAAGGGTATGTTGGGATAACCCAAACACATGAACAATTTGATTTAGAAAGCGAAGTTTATAAAAATGAAAAGGATGCACTAGCGCACTTTGAAGGGTGTTTTGGTGCAGTTGAATGGCAGGAAATAAAGTTAGAAAACTTAGAATTTATCCTACCGGAAATAACACAAATAGTGAATAACAAATAATCTAAGCAACATGCAAAAGAGCCTAATTTGATTGGACTCTTCTGCTATGTTTATATTAATTGTTCTGATCTACATGGATTCTTCCAAACTCACCATATTTTCAAAAGTCACTAATGTCCCATTTTTAATTTCGGTAGCTCTTTCAACGCAGCCTCTGGTAAATCCAGTTTTAGCAAAGAGATAAAAATGAGCAGCGGTTTGATGAAATAGTTTACTTCTTTCTACAAGTGTCTCAAGCACTGAAGTATCAATTTTTTCGTTTGTCCATTTGCATTCACAGAAAATAGCAGAGTCATTATCAGTTGAACACATGATATCAATTTCAGCCTCACGCTTGTTTTTCGAATCATTGCCCCACCACCGACCTAAATCAGTAAAATTGAGTGCTGCTTTTCCTTGTCTGTTTAGCTCCCATAAATATTGTTTGCAGATTTCCTCAAACACACCACCCATAAAAGATGAAATCAGCGGTGCAATTTTTTGATAGGCAATGTCAGTTAACCCACGGTTGATTGAAGCAATGTTTTCTGGAATAAACCGATACCAGAAACGAAACATTGAGTCTTCAAGTGCATAAATAGCTTTGCGTGAATTGTTCGTACCAAACGGTGTTTCTTTTTTTACAATACCTTGCGAAATTAGTTTACTTAGATAGCTTGTTGCGAGCGATGTATCAATGTCTGTTTTCGAACAAATCTCTGACATCCTGGATGCTCCTGTAGCAATTGCTCTAATAATTGAATTATATTGGGCAGGATCACGGCATTCCTGCTTAATTAAGTTCGATGGCTCTTCAAATAAATAGGCATTGGGCTCTAGAAAATTGGTTTT